>NZ_LWBK01000010.1:0-169711 GCF_001614195.1 Bacillus sp. VT 712
ACTAGCGTCGCATAAATTTTAACCGAATTTTCTGTTTTCTTATTTTTCCTTTTATAAAGAAAAACGAATACTCTTGAACAGAGGTAGTAAACATCCATTTTTTTACTATAACTGTTGACGAGTGTGACAGAGGCGGGAAACCCTTTATGGGACCGCTTTTCCTGCGATTTTTCGTAGCCATAAGTGAGCGGATTTCCATGGAGCTGCCTTCAGTAAACGACTAATTTGTAAGTACGTTCTCGAACTATTCGTGTTCAGTTGTGCCAGTACATGCAGGCAATAGACAATCATCGCGATGTACACCTGATTATGCACGCCTTGTTCGCTTTGTGCGTAGAACTTTTTAATAGTCAAGTGCTGCTTCAGCCATTTAAAAAATAGCTCGATTGCCCAGCGCGACTTATATAACTCAGCGATTTCGTCAGCGCTTAAATCAAATCGATTCGTGATCAGATGCAGTTCGTTTCCTTTTGAATCGAGCACTTTGATGAGGCGAAAAGCGTTTTCTGCACGGTTTTGTGGTGTACCAATCAAAACCATTTCATCTGAAAACACAAGCGAGTCTTCAGGCAGTTTAAATGGCTCGATTACACGAATGACAGCGTTTTTTCGTAAGCGTGACACAAAGAAATACCCATCGTCTGTCATGCGGTCAAATCGTTCATAATCCAAGTAACCCCGGTCAAAGACGTACATGCATTCTTTGTCGTCAACGAGTACTTCCAGCTGACCACGATCATGTTCTTTCGCGTTTGTCAGCACCGCTTTATCTGGATAGGAACAGCCTTTTTCTGCGTAAACAAGACGTAAATGAAGCTTGATGCCCGACTTTGTTTTACGGAATTCAGCCCACTTATGGTTTTTCAAGTTCAATGGCAACATACTCGAGTCGATAATTTTCAGTGGTGTTGTCGTTTCTCGGCGCTGCTCATAATGTGATTTCTCGTGAATTTGGGCAACTAAATCCAAAAATACCTGTTGGAACACTTCAGTCGGTACTTGATTTAATCGGCGTCCGAGCTGCGAAAAGCTAATCGCTTCTAAATGCGTCGCTTTTTGAAGGTCGTCAGAAAATAATGTCTCACTGACTGCACGCAGACTCTCGGTTTCATTGAGCTGAGCGAATACGAACAATTTCAAGAATGACGCAATGTGTAGCTTCTTTGTATAGGAATTTAATTGATAGCTTTCAACCAATTCCTCGAGTTTTGTGGAGAAAATCGGTGAAAACCATTGTTCAAATGATGTTTTTCGTGTAAACTTATCCATGCTTATTGTCCTTTATTTTGGATTTGGATGGTTTATTACCGCCCAACCATTATAAAGGCTTTTTTTATGCAAAGATAAATTACTGAAAATTCAGATTTTTATAAAGCGTTGAATTATTTTAATGCGACACTAGTGAATTTAATTATATAGATAAATTAAGCAAGTGAGCATTACTATAGCTGAAAGTGAAATCTTTATATAATGTACTACTATCTACTTTAGATTAACTCTATTAACAAGTTTATAAAACAGAAAATAGCAAAGGTAGAGGTTAAGGCTGCGTCAGAATCGCTAAAATTTGTATAGATGACTTTTACAAGCTCAGAAATTAAATAACATATACCTACTATTGCTGGAGCTAACAGAAGAAACATATATACTAGCCCTTTCTCCATGCTTTTCTTGAATAATGCAATATCCCTGTCATGAAAGGCTTTCACAATACTAGGATAGATCATGGTTGCTACCGTTACACCAAAAGGAGCATCTCATATCTTAACGAGATATGAGATGCTCCTTTTACAAGTCATTGTTCTATCTTTTCTTTTCGTCCAACAATCCAAGCTAACGATAAAGTTGAAAATGTTACTATAATTGTAGTTAACATACCTACACGCACCTCTTTTTTTCCTTATAATTACAGTATGACATAAAATTAAAATAGAATCTAAGGGTATATATCAAATATAAAGTTAAGTCATTTTTTTATGCAAAATTCTGGATACGATAAGACCAATTCCACCTAACGCAATGAATAAAACAGCTCGGATGGCTAAAGGAATGAACGGTAAATCATAAAGAACAAGCTTAATTAAAGTAAGAAACAATAAGCTAATTCCAATATAAGTACCCGCTTTGAATAATTTTACTATACCAATAGATAAACCAATGATAGCTAGTAAAATCCACGAAAATGTCAGAGCTAATGTTTGAGTATTGGTCGATAACGCTTCTGTGAAAAGTTGAACTTCCTGCGTGACAAAACTTAAGGTTAAAATGGTAAATAAAATACTGGTACTTGCTACAAACAAGGTTGATTTTTTCATTGAATTATTTTGAATAAACACTAAAAAAAGCATTGTGCCTAAAAAACCAAGCCAATTTAATGTCGGTTGTGAAAATACCGCCTCAATTGGTATCGCCATAACAGCAACTGCGCTGATTGTGTAAATTGCATATCCCACAAATTTCTGAATTGGATTGTTATATTTATGTGCTAAATAACAAGTAACAGCTCCTTGAATAATATAAAGCAACAGTGCATCTTCTTTATTAAGAAGCTGATTAATCAAAAACGCAATGCCAATGACTAAATAGCTCATAAAAAAGTCAAATTTCACCTTTTCTGTTTTATATACCTTAATACATAGGGCATATACTACAATAAGTACAGCAATTATAATGGTAACAGTTGTTTTTTCCATCGTACTACTTATCCAGCCATAAACGATAAATAAGCTTGCCAAAGTAGTTGAGGCATAAATAAACTCATTCCCCTTGCGAACGGCTGACAGTAAAAGTAAACAGACATGTTGAATAAGAAGAGCTGCTCCTAGAAGGGATGTAAACTCTACAAACCAACCATATACTAACAACACTACATTCAAGAGTATTGCCGCTAACCCATATAACACATGATAATTCAATCTCCACGCAATGAACGCAAAAGCGAGGTATAAGAGCGTTTCGTAGCTAATAAACACAAGTTGATTGGGTGAGTTACTTTCTATTAAGAACGGTACAAGCACCCCGCCAATTATGCTAATGATCCCAAGCGCTTGTGAACGATAATAAACAGTCATGCCAAGCCCTGCTACAACCCACAGCGCGTTTAACATAAATGCAAACGAAGGCCCAATCATTCCATATAAACTATGCGCTGCAAACGTTGTTAGCATTAGGATTGGAACGGACCCACCAAGGAGCACTTGCCCTAATACAGAGCGTTTTTTTACAATTTGCAAATGGCCAACACCTACAAATGCGGCGCTTACAATATATCCTAGCGTAACCTTGACACCTTCACTCATTACCCCGTAGTCAGAAGCAGCTTTAAATCCCCAAAGAACACCAATTATAAAAACAAAAATAAAAATGCGGGGCAACCATATTTGAAAAAGCTGTTCTTCCCAATTCGTTGATTTTTTCACTTGTTGTTCATAAACTTCAGTTGGCTTCATCGGCTGATGAGAAACCGCTTCTTCATGATTTGAAGGTTTCTTTGCCTGCACTGTAAATTCTGTTTTGCTCCCATATTGATTAGTAAGTAGTTGCTTTAACTCCTTTACTTCCTCCTCTAATACCGTAATCTTTTTTTCTAGGTTCTCTATTCTTTTATGATCCATAACATCTCTCCCTATAGCTTTATCAATTACCAAATTATATCATTTTAGTGTTTTTTAGGATATCTCTTTTCAATTTAACAATAAAAAGTGCAGGCTAAAAATGCCTGCACTTTCTGCTCATGTAAAGTATTCAATTTTTGCATTTGGAAAGAATTGACCAATATAGTATTCAAGCGTTTCACGCAGCTCATGCTCTTCGTCCTTTGTATACACATACTTTCCAATCCCATAGCGTCCCCACTTATAGCGACGCTCTTCTTCATTCATTTGTAGCTTAGACTTTGGATAGTTCTTTTCAATGACACGTTTGGCTGGTTTTGTAAATCGATGCTGAATCATTTCAAATGTAATATCATCACGCGATTCCTGTGGGATGGAAGCATCCAGCTTTTCAAATAGCTTGCGATACCCATCTCTCCATCCCTCATGGATATAGATAGGTGCTACGATAAACCCCAGAGGATACCCCGCTTTTGCCACTTTGTTCGCTGCTTCAATTCGGTAATCTAACGGTGACGTTCCAGGTTCAAAATATTTAATAACATAATCAGCATTCACGCTGAAACGAAAGCGCGTTTTACCGTTATGTTTAGCATCAAGAAGGTGATCTACATGATGAAACTTTGTCACAAAGCGAAGTTGTCCTAAATCGCTTTCTCCAAAATATTCAATGGCATGCTTGAGCGTATGAGTTAAGTGATCAATACCTACAATGTCAGACGTACACGCAGCCTCAAAACGCGTAATTTGTGGTGCTCGTTCTTTCATGTATTGCTCAGCTCTATCTAGAATTTCTTCTACATTTACATACGTTCTGATGTACGGCTTACTTCCCATCGTCGTTTGTAAATAACAATAGTGACAGTGTCCCATACACCCTGTTGCAAAAGGAATTGCGTATTCTGCCGAAGGCTTGGACGTATCAAAATTTAGCGTTTTACGCACACCCACAACAAGCGTTGATTTTGCATTGCGATACTTTTGCAGGTGATTGTCTCCAGGAATATTTCGAACCTGGTTATGAGACGTTGTTTCGCGAATTTCAATGCCCATTTTTTCAAATTTATCTTTTAGCTCTACGCCTAGCGGATATTCTAAAGCACGTGGCTCAATATATACTAATTGCGGTACAAACGGTTTTATCACATTCATCACTTCCCTTTACTTTTCACTTCATGACATTTAGTGTTCGAAAAAAGGAATGGCATATGCTTGTTAAATGTAGGCTAAAAAAGACGCTGTTTAAACAGCGCCCTTTTTTAGCCTTCGTACGGTCCGTAATCAAATAGTTCGTTATATGCTCGTTCTGCTTCTTCATAGCTTGTGTATATCGCATCATCATCTGATAATAAGTGATACGACTCATGTAAAAGCAGCGCAACGTCGCTGTTATTTTCAGGATGCTGAACTACTTCTCCCTGCGTAATATTGGCTACGTTTGCCGTATGAGGGTTTCGATAGATCACAAAAACTTGGTCCCCAACATGATATTCTTTTTTCATTATGTCACCTTCTCTATTTCAGCTTTATTTCTATAGTGTCCGCACATAGTGACTTTATAATGGTGCTTTTTTACACTGTCTGACGTTCAATAAGCTGAAAAGGAAGTTCAATGTATTGAAGACTTTTATCAAGCACAAGTTTAAATAAATGCTCCCCCATTTCAAAAAGTGGTAGCTGAATAGTAGTAATATCTAAATAAGCTGTTAACGGATGATTATCAAACCCAATAATCGCAATGTCTTTGGGCACTGATAAACCTTCTTTCTTACAGCGAGTTATAACTCCTACTGCAAGCTGATCATTGGTAACAAGCAATCCTGTTGGCCGGTCGTCCATTGCAAGCAAACGATCTACAATCATATCTCCATCTGTTATGTATAAGCAATCTGTGAATACCCACTCTTCTCGTATCGGTTCTTGCAACCTCTTCATAAAATCACCGTAAGCATTAGCTCGCTGTTCACTGTTTGTACCACTCATCCTGCCTACGCAGTAACCAATTTTCTGATGTCCGTGCTCATGCAGGTAAGATAGGGCTTTTTCAAAAGCTGCGTAATGATTAACGTACACGGACGACACCTTTTTAGCTGTTCCGTCTTCGCATACAACAACAGGGCCATACGATTGATACTCGCTAAGAACACTCCAATCATTTGCTCTAGAGCAAATGATGACACCATCTACCTGCTTGGTTTTCAACATATGAAGTGCTTCAATTTCCTTCTTTACATCGTAAGCTGTTTGGCACAATACAAGCTGACAGTGAGCGCTAAGTGCTTGCTTTGAAACCCCTTCAAGTATGACGCTAAAGTATGGGTGATTAATAAATGGAAGAACAACTGCAATCCGATTAGTCTTTCCTTTTGATAAAGTAACCGCATTGCTATTTTGCTCATAGTTGAGCTCATCCACGACTGCTTGTACACGCTCTCGCTTCTCTTCGCTTACATAAGGGTGATTGTTCAAAACTCGCGATACGGTAGAAACGGATACCCCAGCTTTCTTTGCAATATCTCGAATATTTACCATTTTTCTCTCCTTTTGCTCTTGTTCTGAAACGCGTTTCATCATTTATGCTGTTTTTATTATAACGAAAGGTGGTCATAAATGATGCTTGGATTGGTTATTTTATTTGTTTTATGCGGAGTTGAACTTTTACTAGCTATGGTAGCTTTAAAGCAAAAACCAGATTTATGGAAGGAGGTTGAATTCGAAGATTTTTATGATTTTTACGATTCAAAAAAGCGATAGAAACCTATCGCTTTTTCTAATTATTTATGTACAACCTCTTCAGTGATTGATCGACCTTTTGTCTGATCTATATCTAACCATTGCCACTCTTCATGTAGGCGAATCCTTCCGTCTGGCAAAACCTCCGGTGTAGAAAAGCATGTGCCTCCGCGAATTTCATAAGCTATGTTAACATGCTGATAGCGGAATGTAAGACAGCTCTTTTCGTCTATAGTCCCAACTAACGTCCCGTATAAAACGTTTCCACCTTCATACGTTGCGTGAATAATTCTGCCTTCTTGCTCATAGCGAAAGGTCGTATGAGAAGATACTTCACCGTTATCCGTATTCTGTACAGAGCGAAACACTCGATTCCTAAAACAAATCATCCTTTCACATCTTTTTCAATATTCTAACATTTTAACTCTAAAAAAAGATGACATCAACCCTTCTTTCCGGTTGATGTCATCTAATGAAATGATGAAATTAAGCTATTTGTTTTTTAGCAGGTTGTTTATGAGTAAGCTTTGGATAATTAAAGACAATCGCTAAAATTCCAAATATCGCTGTTAAGATTGGATAAAATGCGAATGGCATTAGTTCAACTGAGGATACTTTTGCAAATTCTGATGCAATTAGCATTTGCGCTCC
The DNA here is from genome assembly GCF_001614195.1 of Bacillus sp. VT 712. Taxonomy (NCBI): domain Bacteria; kingdom Bacillati; phylum Bacillota; class Bacilli; order Caryophanales; family Bacillaceae; genus Bacillus; species Bacillus sp. VT 712. Next base: position 6,999 of record NZ_LWBK01000010.1, read on the forward strand.
ATATGGAACAAGTCCCTGCACGCTACATGAAAATAAGTCAAGTATACTTGCTGACTTACGGTTATCGATTTCGTATTCATCTGCAATCTCTTTTGCTAAAGACCCGACCGTAATAATTGAAATTGTGTTATTAGCTGTCGAAAGATTTGTCGCGCTTACTAATCCAGCAATACTAAACTCTGCGCCTTTTCTTGTTTTAATATTACGTGTTAATAGCCCAAGCAAGAAATGGATCCCTCCATTATACTTAATAAGTTCAACGACTCCACCAATTAAGATGCTGAGAATAATGAGTTCAGCCATACCGCCAATTCCTGTTGTAATAGCTTTTGCAAAGGTTGCTAGCGTATAGCTTCCGTCTGCCAATCCAATAATTCCAGCTACAACAATACCCCCTGTTAAAATTGCTAACACATTTAATCCAAGCAATGCTGCAACCAGCACTCCTATATAAGGAAGCATTTTTACAAAGCTAAAACTTTCAACATCTACATTAGAATTATTTCCAAGCGTCATTACTAATAAAAGAACCATTGTAATAATTGCTGCTGGTAATACAATTAGAAAATTCACTTTAAATTTATCATTCATTTTTGTTTTTTGCGTACGAACCGCAGCAATTGTTGTATCAGAAATAATGGATAAATTATCTCCAAACATTGCACCGCCGATAACGGCTGCTACGGCTAGTGCTGCAGAAATATCCGTTTCAGCACTTACTCCAACTGCAATTGGTGCTAGAGCCGCAATGGTACCAGTAGAAGTACCCATCGCAAGTGAGATAAAAGCACCGATAAAGAATAATCCAACAACAAGCAAGCTTTGTGGCAAAACAGATAAAGCAAGGTTAACCGTTGAATCAACCGCTCCCATGCCGCTTGCTACTTCTGAAAAAGCGCCCGCCAGAATAAAGATAAAGACCATAATCATCAAGTCCGGATGACCTGCGCCTTTAGCAAAACGCTCAACCTTCGCATTTAGCGTTTCTTTCCGGTTCATCGCTAAGGCAACGATAGCCGCTACGATAATTGCTACAAGTACAGGAAGCTTATAAAAATCAACTGTAATAATCCCCGAGCCTACAAACAAAGCTAGAAATACTCCTAGCGGCAGCAGTGCCCAACCGTTTTCTTTTTGTTTTCCCATGTTTACACCTCTTTGCATAAATAAAAGACCTCTTCATCAAGAAGAGGCCCTCTTATAATTCTTTATAAGAATACGCTCTTCTCATCTTTCAAACAAAATTGTTTGCTGGATTTGGCACCGCACTCTGTGAGTCAGTTGCCGAGACATCATCGGGCCAGTCCCTCCGTCTCTCTTGATAAGAAGTATAATATTTTTTAAATTTATTATTCAAAATTAACTCTTAACTACTTTAATATCTTTTACTTTCCTTGTCAAACACTATTGTAGAAAAACAAAAAGAAAGAAAATTCAAATATCAATTCGCTACGTCTCGCTTTAAGAAAAACAGCCAAGCCGTTCCAACAAAGAAGAGTAGATGAGCTATAATAATAAATAGAGAAAACGGTAGGGTCATCCCAGGGAAATACGTTTGATTTCCATCCATATATTGACTAAGGTTGGTGTTAGCAAACAGTAAAATAATTCCCCACTGTACTTGAAACTCAGATAAAATTCCAGCAAGCATTTTTGCTCCTACTCCAACAACAATGCCAAGACCAACTGCTAATGCACTATTTCTGAATACCGACGATAGCATAAACGCAAAAGCAACCATCATAAAGGTTTCAAGATATGAAACACCATATGCAATCCAGATACCTTGTCCTTCTTGACCATTAAAAGCTCCTCCTGAAAAGAAAATAATCCCCCAAATGATTGAAAATAAAAAGAAGGCAGCCAAATAGTACAAGCTAATAAAAATGCTAGTCAGGTATTTGGATAAAAGAATAGTTGAGCGACTCTTAGGACGAATTAATAGAAGTTTAATCGTTCCTTTTTCAAATTCAGATGCAACAATCGATCCAGCAGCGGCTACAGCAAAAAATTGGACAATAATTAAAAAGTTTGAAGTGAAAGCAACAAAGCCTGGCAACGTTTCTGTAATTCCAGCATTTGTTGTAATAGCTCTCATTATAAGAGCCATTCCAAGCGTTAAGACAGCAATTGCCAGAAATACGACTTTCGTGCTTTTTTTCATAAACCACTTCATATGTTCATTTTGTATTAAATTAAGCATTGAAATCTCCTCCCGTAACAGACATAAACGATTGTTCTAGCGATTCATAAATTGGAGTAATTTGGTATACTTCAATGCCTTCTTCCACTAGAAGTTTATTAATAGCAGCAGCCTCTTTCGGTTGAGCTTGTACAGAAAGCTGCTTTTCTTTTATTGCACAAGTGTAGCCTTGATTTGATAGCAGATTTTCCGCTTTTTCTACAGCATCAACTGCAAATACAATCGTTAGGTTCTCTTCTGTATTACGCTTAGCTAATTCTTGAACAGATAGCAGTCTGCCGTCTTGAATAATCCCTACGCGATCACACAAGGCTTCCACTTCTTTCAACAAATGGCTAGCAATAAGAATTGAAATTCCTTCTTCTTTGCACAACCGTTTTAAATATGTTTTAAATTCAATCATTCCTGCTGGATCCAAGCCGTTAGTAGGCTCATCTAGTAGCAGTAGTGACGGTTTATGTAGAATAGCTTGTGCAACTCCGAGGCGCTGACGCATTCCGAGTGAATAAGTCTTTACCGGTTGGTGAATGCTTTTTTCTAACCTTGTTAGCTCGACCACTTCATCGATTCGATTTGCAGACACACCGTGCATTCGTGCAAAATGCTTTAAATTTTGATAACCTGTCAAATATCCATAAAACTCCGGGTTTTCAATGATTGCACCAATTGATTTGACAGCTTCATTAAATTGTTTGCGCTGGTCATGATTGTTAATGGTAACGTCTCCTGTTGAACTTACTAAACCTACAACTGCTCGAATAAGCGTAGTTTTACCCGAACCGTTTGGACCTAGTAACCCAAAGATTTCTCCTTTTCGCACAGACAATGATACGTTATCCAAAATAATTTTATTGCCAATCTTTTTCGTGACGTTATGAACCTGTAGTACCTCTCTCTCTGACATAATGTTCATCCTCTCTTCTATGTAATCCTTCTTTTATTTTTCCTTGTTTTGAGGTATTTGTCTAGATTAAAACAAACCATTCGTTTATTTTTCATTTTTTTGGTAAGCTATACGTATATATATTTTTTTATAAAGGGGATGCCGTTATGGAATTAGTCGTTTATTTAGCAGGACAAATTCATGATAATTGGAGAGACGATATCAAAAAGCAAGCGGAGGACTTAAAGCTTCCAATTACGTTTGTAGGACCGATGACGGACCATGATCGCTCGGATAATATCGGCGAAGTCATTTTAGGTAAACAAGACTCAGCTATTTTAAAAGATGAAGCCGCTTCAGCTTTTAACAACTTGCGCACAGAAGTACTGCTTAAGAAATCCGACGTAGTCATTGCGCTTTTCGGTGAAAAATACAAACAGTGGAATAGCGCAATGGACGCGGCTACAGCCGTTGCATTTAACAAGCCCCTTATCCTTGTACGTCCAGAAAAACTGCACCATCCTTTAAAAGAGCTTTCAAACAAAGCACAAGTTGTCGTTGAAACACCAGACCAAGCAATTCGTGCACTGGCTTATATCTTTGAATAAGGCTGATTCATAAGTATTTTAGTTAATGAGATATCCGAACGATCGCTAACCTGCAATCGTTCGGATATTTTTTGTTCGTTCCCAAAACAAGTTAAAAAACTTGTGGAATGGAGCGTAAGACATTCGGCTCCTGCCAGAAATAGAGTAAAAGCTGAGCCTCCTTGACGTTATTCCTTGGTTCATGTACACTTTATGTTCAATTTATTGCTATTGATATCGCTCTTGTAAAGAAAGAATGATATAATTTGATAGATATTGAATTTGGAGGATTGCTCATACATGATTACAGTTAGTAATGTAAGCCTACGTTTTGCAGACCGTAAGTTATTTGAAGATGTAAACATTAAGTTTACGCCTGGTAACTGCTACGGATTGATTGGAGCGAACGGTGCTGGAAAGTCAACATTTTTGAAAATCTTATCTGGTGAACTTGAGTCACAAACTGGTGATGTACATATGGGACCTGGCGAACGCCTAGCGTTCTTAAAACAAAACCATTTCGAATACGAAGAATATGAAGTATTAAAAACCGTTATTATGGGTCACGCTCGCTTATATGAAGTGATGCAAGAGAAGGATGCTATTTATATGAAAGCTGACTTCACTGATGAAGATGGAATGAAAGCAGCTGAGCTTGAAGGTGAATTTGCTGAACTTAACGGTTGGGAAGCTGAATCTGAAGCAGCGATTCTTTTAAAAGGTTTAGGCGTTTCTGAAGATCTTCACGATAAAAAAATGGCTGAGCTGACAGGTAGTGAAAAAGTAAAAGTATTACTTGCTCAAGCTTTATTTGGCAAACCTGACGTTTTACTACTAGATGAGCCGACCAATAACTTAGATATTCAGGCAATTCAGTGGTTAGAAGAGTTTTTAATTAACTTTGAAAACACAGTAATCGTTGTATCCCATGACCGTCACTTCTTGAACAAAGTGTGTACGCACATTGCGGATTTAGATTTTGGTAAAATTCAAGTTTACGTTGGTAACTACGACTTCTGGTATGAATCTAGCCAGCTTGCTCAAAAAATGGCATCTGATGCTAATAAGAAAAAAGAAGAAAAAATTAAAGAACTTCAGGCGTTTGTCGCTCGTTTTAGCGCCAATGCATCAAAATCAAAGCAGGCAACATCTCGCAAAAAATTACTTGATAAAATTACGTTAGATGATATCCGTCCATCTTCTCGTCGTTACCCATACGTAAACTTTACGCCAGAGCGTGAAATTGGAAACGACGTACTGCGAGTTGAAGGTTTAACAAAAATCATTGATGGTGTTAAGGTACTAGATAACGTAAGTTTTACAATGAATCGAGAAGATAAAATTGCGTTAGTTGGCCGTAACGAAATTGCAAACTCAACGCTTATGAAGATTCTAATGGGTGAAATGGAAGCAGATAGCGGTACATTTAAATGGGGTGTAACAACATCTCAATCGTTCTTCCCGAAAGATAACTCTGAGTACTTTGAGAATAGCGACTTAAACTTAGTTGAGTGGTTACGCCAATACTCACCACAAGATGAAAGCGAAAGCTTCCTTCGTGGATTCCTAGGAAGAATGTTATTCTCTGGTGAAGAAGTACTAAAGAAAGCCAATGTATTATCTGGAGGCGAAAAGGTTCGCTGTATGCTTTCTAAAATGATGCTAAGTGGTTCAAACGTTCTTCTTTTAGACGATCCTACCAACCACTTAGACTTAGAATCGATTACGGCATTAAATAACGGATTAATGAGCTATAAAGGTGCAATGATTTTCACATCTCATGACCATCAGTTCGTTGAAACAATTGCGAATCGCATTATTGAAATCACGCCAAACGGAGTGGTTGATAAGCAAACAACATATGATGAATACCTAACAAACACAGACTTACAAAAACAAGTTAAAGGTATGTACGCTTAATCATAAAAAGGTGACGAATATTCGTCACCTTTTTACTATACTTGAATTCCACGCTCCATCAATTTTTGTTCAAAGTAAGAAATCATCACGCTTAAGGTTTTGACTCGCGCATATTGCTTATCGTTACCTGCAATAACAAACCACGGAGCTTGATTCGTATTCGTATATTTAAACATATGCTCTACCGCTTCTTCATACTCGTCCCACTTTTTTCGATTACGCCAATCTTCTTCTGTTAACTTCCAGCGTTTAAAAGGATCCGCTTCCCTTTCTTTAAAGCGCTTGAGCTGCTCATCCTTACTAATGTGGAACCAAAACTTTGCTACAATATAGCCGTTATCCGTTAACGTACGCTCAAACTGATTAATCTCTTCGTACGCCCTTCCCCACTCACTTGTTGAAATTAAATTTTCAACCCGCTCGACGAGTACGCGTCCATACCAAGAACGATCAAATAAAGCTATTTGCCCCGCGTGCGGCAATCTTGTCCAAAAGCGATGAAGATAGTGATACCTACGTTCATCATCAGTTGGTGCACTAATCGGATACACGTGAAAGCCTCGGGGGTCCAACTTTTGTGTAATACGCTTAATAGCTCCCCCTTTCCCTGCCGCATCCCACCCTTCAAACGCAAATATAATAGGTACCTTTTCCATATAGATAATGTGTTCTAACTGCAATAAGCGTAGCTGCAAAGATTTTAGCTTTTTTTTATATTCTTTTTTAGATGAAATCTTTTTAGACAGATCAATATCTTCTAAATTCATATAATCACTCCTACCTACTAGTCAGTAGTATAGTATGAACGTTCTAGGCTGTAATTATGTTATTGAAACATCTTGCTAATGAGCTCATAAGAATGTAGCTTCGCCTGGAAATCGTGAATGTTAGTAATGATTAAGAATTCATCGTTATTATATTCATTTTGTAAGCGTAACAATTTAGCATGAACAGTTTCTGTAGATCCTACAATCATTCGACTCCTATTTTTCTTTATTTTTTGTTTCTCATATTCAGAATACACGCGCTGGTTGACTTCATTAATAGAAGAAACCTTTGTATCTTTTCCTTTTTCTACTTTGAGCAACCAATCATCAAGCGTTTTGGCATGTTGCTCCGCTTCTTCGTCTGTATCAGCACACACCACAAATACGCAAACGTTCGTGTGAGGCACTTGCTGATAGTCTGATGGAACGTATTCTTGTCGATAGTGTTTCAGGGCTTCTTTTCCTCCAATAGGAGAAATAAAGTGACCAAACGTAAAGGAAACGCCAAGTTCCCCAGCTGCTCGCGCACCTCGTTTGTTAATGCCTAGCTGCCACATCTCAGGCTTAGTATCACTTTTGGGATAAGCTGTTACCCCGTAATAAGGGTGATTTTCAGGAAGGTTTTGCAGCAAATGTCCCTGTAGCGCTTGAATTTGACGTGGAAATTCATTCAGACTTTTTCGTACTCCGTCTGTTAATGCTAACCTCGTTAGTGCATCGCCTCCTGGAGATCGACCTAATCCCAAATCAATTCGCCCTGGAAACAAATTCTCTAATAACTGTACGTCTTCAGCCACTTTATATGGGCTGTATTGAGGGAGAAGCACGCCTCCAGAGCCAATTCGAATCGAACTTGTTTGAGATGCCAAATGAGTCATTAATAAAAGTGGCGAAGAGCCTGCTAACCCATTTGTATTATGATGTTCAGCTACCCAAAAGCGATGATATCCTAGTCTTTCTGTCCACTTTGCTAGCTGTACCGTCTGAGCAAGCGCATCTTTTGCTGTTTGGCCGCTTGATATTGGAGACTGATCTAATACGCTTAAAATTATAATTGATATCACTTCCTTTGCTTTTATTTTAAAAGAAAGAGGCTTGCTCGTCCGTTATTTTGCTTAGTCATTTATGTATACATATTTACAATTTCAGTTGCTTTCTTTTTTAATGACTCCCGTAATTCTTTTGGTTCAATTACTTCTGCATAACGTCCTAAATTCAGCAATATATTTGCCGTAAAATCAAGGTCATCTCGACCAATTACTGATTTTATTGTTCCCGTTCCATCGTTATTTATGGTTATATGAGGTCCTAAGCTAGGATTTGCACTTGCTAACCGCACGCCTTCTTTTGTTATTTCAATATGCAACAATAGAGCCTTTGTGGGAACATAGTCTTGAGCTAACCATTTCTTTAACGTTAGCGATTCCGTAAAATCTTCACCTAAGTTCTCTATTTTTTTTACCCTATCTGCACGAAAAAGCAGGATTTTTTCTTTTTTATAGCTATATGCCGGAAAGTACCATAGACCTTCATGCGCATAAATACCAATTGGTTTAACAATATGCCCCTTTATCCCTGTTTTACTTTCATACTGAATCACTACTTTTTTATGCTTCATTGCTGATAGCAATAAGTCTTTTAAAAGGGGGGCTTCCTCTGAACGATTTGGCGTTAAAAATACAACAAAATCTTTTATCTGTTCTAACTGATTTCTTACATCTGCAGGTAAATGAGTATAAAACTTTGTTTTTACCCTCTGAGTATCTACTTGAAACGGGATTGTAGGATAATGAGTGATCATTTCAAGTAAAAAATACATCATTTTTCCTTCTTCCTCAGAAAAGAATAAAGGAGGCAATACGCGATTGTTCAAAACACGATAGCCGCCATATTTTCCTTTTTCAGCATATAAAGGAACCCCTAGCTCCTGTAAATCCAATAAGTAGCGCTGAACAGTACGCACAGACATATCAAACTCTTCTGCAACTTCTCTAGCAGTAAAATAGCGCTTCGCATTAATATAAAACATCAGTTCAAATAACTTTTTTGTTTTCATAATATTCACCTATCTATGACAGTTTTTGACGCATTTAAATGTTATTATCATACACGAAGCGGGTAAAATATAATAGCGATTTGCTAAGGAGGAACATGGCATGACAAGAAAAGTAATTTTATATATTGCAACTACAATTGATGGATTTATTGCGCGTGAAAACGGAAAAATTGATTGGCTAGTGGAGAATGAAACAAACGAAGATTATGGATATAATGAATTTGATGAAAGCATTGATACCGTATTTATGGGTCGCCACACGTACGAACAAGTATTAACGTTCGGCGAGTTTCCTTATAAGGGAAAGGAAGTATTTGTAGTGACAACAAAAAAGGGCGGCAAATCTGAAGACGTAACGTTCATCTCACCTACAGAAGTTCACGACAAAGTCACCGAATTAAAGAAGCTGGAAGGGAAAAACATCTTTCTTGTAGGGGGCGGGTCACTAAATGCACTGTTTTTAAATGAAAACTTAATTGATGAGTATTGGATCTTTCAAAAGCCTATATTGCTAGGAAGTGGCATTCCTCTCTTTCAAAGAAACGTAGCTGACACGCCACTTTCGTTAATTGATTCAAAAATTTATCCTTCTGGATTTGTTTTTCTTAAATTTGTGAATGATAAGAAGAGTTTGGGACATAACAAAATGATTGCTTCTAAGAGACGAACAATAGCTGTTCCAATCTTTTTGGTTTGTCTGAACACGTTCATTCCATTGCGCTACGGCCACTCGCTTTCCGCGGGGAGGAACCTGAGCTTCCTCGCTGCGCTGCGGGATCTCAGTTTTCCCTCTCTTTCCCGCAGGAGTCGAGTGTCCTACGCTCCATTCCACCCTGTTTCCAACATTGTTTTCACAATCAACCAAAAAACCTGAACGATTAAAAGTGAGAAACTCTCAATCGTTCAGGTTTATCATTGGCTGAATTACTTATGTCCCAGCCTCTTTTATAATTCGTTATTCATCTCTTTTACTTGCTTGTCACTTGGCAATAACCACGTTAGAATTCCAATTAGAGGAAGGATACTACAAAACAGCATAATAAATTTTAGGCTATATATATCCGCTAACTTTCCAAATATAACGGCTCCCAGCGCTCCCATCCCGAACGCCAAGCCCACGATAAGCCCTGAAACAAGGCCGATTTTTCCAGGTAATAATTCTTGAGCGTAAACTACCGTAACGCTGAAACTAGATTGAAGAATAAAACCAATAAGCACTAACAACAGGGCTGCTGCACCAAGCATCACGTGCGGTAGCATAAGTGCAAATGGTGCTGACCCAAGCATGGATACCAACAAAACGTTTCGTTTTCCGAAACGATCTGCTAAAGGTCCCCCAAAAAAAGTGCCAAAGACTCCTGCAATCATAAATAAAAAGACATAGATTTGTGCATGTTTTATTGTGACTCCGTATGCTTCAATTAAATAAAATTGGAAGTAATTCAAAATCCCAGCTCCATACCACGAACGAGCAAAAACTAAAAAAATTAATAAAGCAACAGCGAATACTAATTTGCTTGTCACTTTCATTTCATTTACTGATCGCTTTTTTTGCAACTGTTTTCGAACAATCAGCTCTTGCTTGTACCACGTTGATACATAGTAAAGAGTTACAATACCAACCGCTGCCAAGAGTGTAAACCACATTGCACCAAACTGACCTAAGCTAATAAAGATAAAAGCAGTAAATAAAGGCGCCATCGACTGCCCCGTATTACCTCCTACTTGATAGATTGACTGAGCTAACCCCCTTTTCTGTCCAGCAGCCATATAGGCAACACGTGACCCTTCCGGATGAAAAATGGCTGATCCTAATCCAATAAACAGCACGGACGCTAGAACAAAATAAAAGTTAGGTGCTAGCGCTAAGCCAATAATGCCGACTAAACTTAAACACATTGCAATTGGTAATAAAAATGGGAGTGGCCGCTTATCTGCGAAGATACCAAATACCGGCTGCATGATAGAGGATGTCATATTCAGCGCAAATGCAATCCAACCAATTTGCGTATAATTTAAATTCATTGATTGCTCTAGAATGGGAAAAAGCGCTGGAACAACTGATTGCATGCAGTCGTTTAAAAAGTGACCTAAGCTGATAGCAAATAAAATACGATAAATAGTTTGTTCTTGTTTCGTTTGTAACTTTACTGCTGCTTGCATATAAAACCTTCTTTCTATTACCTTCTCGTTCCTGTATAAACTTTCTATGAACTTGTATTATATTCTTCAACCAAAGAAAATTTCCTTTTTTGAAAAGCAATTATATTTATATCAACCTACTATTTTGATAAAATGGAAAAGTAAGCGTTTTATATAAAGCGTGTGGGAGGAATGAACAATGGTTAAAAATAAAGTTGTATTAATTACAGGGGCTGCTCAAGGAATTGGCTTTCAAATCGGCGAGCGTTTTGCTGAACATGATGCAAAGGTTGTCTTGACTGATTTAAATGAAGAAGGTGTTAAAAAAGCAGAGCAAGAACTCTCTTCAAAGGGATATGACGTCTACGGTGTAAAAGCAGACGTCACAAATGAAGATGATATTAAATCGATGATTAACGCTGCTTCTGCAAAATACGGAAAAGTTGACGTATTAATTAACAATGCGGGCATGCAGTTTGTCTCCCCACTCGAAGAGTTTCCAACTGAAAAATTTGAACTTTTATTAAAGATTATGCTGACTGCACCTTTTGTTGCTACAAAGCACGTCTTTCCTCTTATGAAGCAGCAAAAATTTGGTCGCATTATCAATATGGCATCCATAAATGGCTTGATTGGCTTTGCAGGAAAAGCAGCTTATAACAGTGCAAAACACGGAGTCATCGGCTTAACAAAAGTAGCGGCGCTAGAAGGTGCTGAACATGGAATAACCGTTAACGCTATTTGCCCTGGCTACGTAGATACGCCTCTTGTCCGTAACCAATTACAAGACTTAGCTCGTACGAGAAACGTTGAGCTCGAGAAAGTACTTGAAGAAGTAATTTATCCACTCGTCCCTCAGAAACGTTTATTAGATGTAAGTGAAATTGCCGATTACGCCCTCTTTCTAGCAAGTGATGCAGCAAAAGGCGTGACCGGTCAAGCTGTCGTTATTGACGGGGGATATACGGCTCAATGAAAACAAGAGAGGGCTCTTTTAGCCCCCTCTTGTTTTCAAGATTATGAGAAAGGTGAAGTATTCTTGTTAGAATCCAGACGACTTACTTCCTTATCTTTCTATTTAAAGCCTATGCTTTTCACTACTAGCTCTTCACTCCCACTATGCTACACTAGTGATAGAAACAGAACGGGGGAACATGTATGATGATAGCATCTTTAGCAGATAGCATCATTTCAGAAATCAATCATCTAATTCATGAAGATTTAATTGTAGCCGATACGTCTGGCATGATCATCGCCAGCACGGATAAAAACCGAGTAAATACATTTCATGAAGGAGCTCTCATTTGCACGCAAAAAAAGCAAAAGTTCATTATTACTCAAGAAAATCAAGCTCCTTTAAAAGGCGTCAAAGCGGGAATTAATCTTCCAATCCTTTTTCAAAATCAAATTGCTGGTGTAATTGGTATTACCGGTAACCCAGAACGCGTATCCGCTTATGCCGAAATTTTAAAAAGAATGACTGAACTAATGATGAATGAACGCTACTATTCCGAGCAGCTTGAATGGCAAGCGCGAGCACTTGAAGCGTTTGTATTCGATTGGGTCCAAAAATCCGATTGGAGTGAAGAATTTATCCACCAAGCGGAATTGATTGGTATCGATCTTTCAATTGAACGACAAGTTTTAATCGGTCACTGTTCAGACGTAATGAATAACAAAATGTTAAAAGATCTTATGGAGAACTTTAGTCAGGACAACAAAGATGTGTTTGTTCGCTGGGGAAACGACCGCTTTATTATTTTACAAGCTGACCAAAAGACAAAGGAACGTACGCTTCATTTTGCTAAGCAAATTAGCCGCCATTTCAAAACTCGATATCAAGTAAACGCTTCAATTGGAATTGGACAACCTGCTTCTCCTAGAATGGTTCATCAATCTTTTCACGAAGCGGAACGAGCTTTGAGTACTGCAAAAAAATCCGGAGCTATTATATTTGATGATGACCTTCGTCTTGAAATGTTGTTAAAAGATATAAAAAAAGAAACAAAGGTTGAATTTATTCGCAGAACCATTTCCCAGGTTATGAATGATCAAGAATTAATAAAAACTGTTAAAACGTTTTTAAGGCAAAATCAATCCTTCAAAGCTACGGCAGATGCACTGCACATTCATATCAACACGCTACACTATCGAATAAAGCGAGTCGAAGAATTAACTGGACTAAACCTTCGCCATACCGAGGACTTGCTCATTTTTCACCTCGCTTTTTTGTTTTTAGATGAATAACCAACGATACCGCATAAATAACTGCTACACTTTAGAGGATTAACCATAGTTAATCCTTCTTCTATTTCTTATTATAAAAGTAAGAATTCGTTTACTTAAAAGGAGCTATAACCATGATACCTATTGAACTCAAGAAATCCTTTGAAGACATTGTCGGCGCCCATAATTATGATGACTCAAAAGCCGGTCGACTCGTTTACTCCTACGATGCTACACCTCAATTCCAATCACTGCCTGATGCCGTTATTGCGCCCAATAACACTGAAGAAGTAGCAGCTATTGTAAAACTATGTAATGAATATAAAATTCCGATTGTACCTAGAGGGTCGGGCACAAACTTATGCGCAGGAACCTGTCCAACTGAAGGTGGTATCGTTCTTTTGTTTAAACATCTAAATCAAGTGTTAGAAATTGATGAAGAAAACCTAACTGCTACAGTTGAACCAGGCGTCATTACCTTAGATTTCATCCACCAAGTAGAAGAAAGAGGTCTGTTTTATCCTCCAGATCCGAGCTCGATGAAAATTTCTACAATCGGGGGAAATATCAACGAAAACTCAGGGGGGCTTCGCGGTCTTAAATATGGCGTTACGCGCGACTATGTGTTAGGGCTTGAGATTGTACTCGCAAATGGAGACGTTATTAAGACGGGAGGAAAGCTCGCAAAAGACGTAGCTGGCTACGATTTAACACGCTTGTTTGTCGGTTCTGAAGGAACTCTTGGAATCATTACAAATGCAATCTTAAAACTAATACCAATGCCTGAATCAAAAATGACGATGCTTGCTCTTTATCAAGACCTTGAAGCCGCAGCAAAATCGGTGTCAACGATTATTGCGAATAAAATTATTCCGACTACGCTTGAATTTTTAGATCAACCAACATTAAAAGTCGTAGAGGATTTTGCTAAAATTGGGCTTCCTACAGATGTAAAAGCTGTTTTATTAATTGAACAAGATGGACCAATTGACATTGTGAAGCGAGACATGCTGAAGATGGCTGCCATTTGTGAAAGAGAGCATGCTGTATCGGTAAAGGTAGCTGATTCAGAAAAAGAAGCTGATGATCTTCGCACAGCAAGAAGGTCTGCCCTATCAGCTTTAGCGCGTTTAAAGCCAACGACTATTTTAGAAGACGCAACGGTTCCAAGATCTGAAATTGCAAAGATGGTTGTGGCCACTAATGAAATTGCTAAAAAATATAACTTAACAGTTTGTACATTCGGTCATGCTGGAGACGGTAACCTTCATCCAACATGTTTAACAGATGTACGAAACCATGAAGAAATTGAGCGTGTTGAAAAGGCCTTTGAAGAGATATTTATTAAAGCGATTGAGCTCGGAGGCACAATTACAGGTGAACACGGAGTTGGCGTCATGAAAGCTCCTTATCTTGAGCTTAAAGTGGGCAAAGAAGGAATTGCTGCAATGCAAGCCATTAAGAGTTCCCTAGACCCAAATAACATTCTCAACCCAGGGAAAGTTTTTGCTAAAGATTCCCGAAAACGAGTGGTGATTACAACATGACAACAGTTAAAGAACGTGAGAAAATCCAAAAGCAATTTAAAGAACAAATGAATGAAGATGAACTATTAAACTGCATGCGCTGTGGTTTTTGCTTACCAACCTGCCCTACTTATATTGAATCAGGCTTTCAAGAATCGCATTCTCCAAGAGGAAGAATTGCGCTCATGAAAGCCGTAGTTGACGGTGTTATTGAGCCTGATGAAGAGGTAGAAAAATCGTTAAACATGTGCCTTGGCTGTAGAGCCTGTGAGCCTGTATGTCCTTCTGGAGTCAACTATGGACATTTACTTGAAGAAGCAAGAGATATTATCAATCAAAATAAAAAGCACTCTATTCCTGTAAAAACGATTCGAAAAGTGGTATTTGAAGGCCTGTTTCCTCATCAAAACCGCATGCAAAACGCGACAGGGTTACTTAGCTTTTATCAGCGTTCTGGCCTTCAACGCATTGTTCGCTCTACCGGAATACTAAAGCTTCTTCCAGACAACCTAGCGTTAATGGAAACAGTATTACCAACTGTTCCTCCTTTAAAGGAAATGAAAAATCGACCTACCCATTTGCTTTCAAAAGTTGAAACAAAAAAACGAGTGGCCTTTTTTTCTGGTTGCTTGATGGATACCATGTTTATGAAAACAAATGATGCTACAATGAAGCTACTTCAGCTTGCGGGTTGTGAAATTGTGATTCCTAAAAATCAAGCTTGCTGCGGGGCTTTACATGGTCACAGTGGTGAAAAAGACGGAGCGAAACAGCTTGCGAAGCGCAATATTCAAGCCTTTGAAGATTTAAAAATAGATTATATTATCACAAATGCAGGAGGCTGTGGTGCTTTTTTAATCGATTATGATCACCTGTTAAAAGATGATGTTAACTGGGCTGAGCGCGCTCAAGCGTTCTCTAAAAAGCTGAAGGATATAAGCAGTATTCTTGTCGATCTGGAATTTTTCAACATGAAACTTTCACTGCCTCAACAAGTGATTACGTATCAAGATTCTTGTCACTTGCGCAACGTCATGAAAACATCAAGTGAACCTAGAAAGCTTTTAAAAGCCATTGCTAACGTAGAATATAGGGAAATGAAAAATGCAGATAGCTGCTGCGGATCAGCTGGTATCTATAACATCGTTGAATCTGAAATGTCCATGCAAATCCTCGATACAAAAATGAAAAATGCTGTGGCTACACAAGCTACAACGATTGTGACAGCTAATCCAGGCTGCCTTCTTCAAATGAAGTTAGGAATTGAAAGGGAAGGATTATCCTCGAAAGTAAGAGCTGTTCATCTCGTGGATTTATTACTTGAAGCCGTGCAAGAATAACCCTAAAAAAGGAGCTCTACAACCAGAGCTCCTTTTGCTATTTCTGTTATTTCCACCACGTATCAAACATAGTTGCCGGAAGCTGGCGCTTATGCTCAGTCATTCGATAGCGCTTCTCAATCTTTTCAGCTACTTCTGGCGCCACTTCTTTTCCTTCTAAATAATCATCCAGCTCATCATATTTAATGCCTAATTCCGTTTCGTCTGCTTGGCCTGGCTTGTTATCCAATAAGTCTGCAGTTGGAACTTTTTCATATAAGCGCTTATCTGCACCTAGTTCTTTTAGTAATTCTTTTCCTTGGCGCTTTGTTAATCCAGATAACGGTAGGACGTCCGCTCCACCGTCTCCATACTTCGTGAAAAATCCTGTGACTGCTTCAGCAGCATGATCTGTACCTATTACCAATAGTCCATGTTCCCCGCCAATTGCGTACTGCGCAATCATACGAACACGTGCTTTCACATTTCCTTTATGAAAGTCTCCCAATTCATGACCAGCTGCTTCATTAAAAGTTTGAGAAAATGACGTAACTGTTTTTTCAATGTTAAATGTAATCGTTTCATCAGGCTTAATAAAATCCAATGACGCTTGCGCATCGTCTTCGTCTTTTTGAACTCCATACGGCAAACGAACCGCGATGAATTTTGCTTCATAACCTTCTTTACGAAGTTCTTCAACTGCAAGCTGAGCAAGCCTTCCTGCTAAGCTTGAGTCTTGACCTCCACTAATCCCTAACACAAGCCCCTTCGCGTGAGCTGTTTTTACATATGTTTTTAAAAAATCAACGCGTTTACGAACCTCTTCTGATGAAGTGATTGTTGGAGAAACGTTTAACTCTTTCATAATTTGCTGTTGAATTGTCATAATAAGCTCCTTTCAATTTCTCACTTTATCTTTTATATAAATGATGATTCTTAATATAGTCATAGCATGCGTCTGGTAGTAAATAGCGAGGTTCTCCACCTCTGGCGAATTCCTCTCTGATATAAGTAGAGCTAATTTCCATAGCTAATCCTTTATCTAAGAGCTGAAAGCGACCATCATCATAATTTCGTAAAAGTGGTGAGCGGCTAATTGCTTGTAACATGTCAATGCCATTTCGAGCCATGACAATAAACTGATTTTCGCTGACAAGTTCTTCTGACATTTTCCATTTACCACCCGCAATATCAACCAGTAAGTCTGCACCCATGATGAAATAGAGATTTGCTTTTGGCAAAAGCTTTTTGAAATAATCCATTGTGTAGTATGTGTAATGATAACCTGGCAATACATTTAATTCATGAGTATCTAATAAAAATTTAGGATTAGTTGAAATAGCTTTTTGAATCATGGCAACGCGATGTTCATCGGTTATTTGCAAGCGTTTATCTGTACGTTTATTAGAAGATGGAAGAAAGATAATATAATCTAGCTTTTTACGATGAGCTACGGTTGATGCGGTCCACAAGTGCACATTAGTAATTGGATCAAAGGATGAACCGTATATTCCAATCTTTATTCCCGGTGAAGTAAGCTGATTGAGTTGCTTCGTATCATTTAACTGTTTCAGTTCGTTCCACTTATTTTCTTCCATCTTCAGTATCCCCTTTTACGCTTGATTTAATTTGGATGAGACTTTTTTACGCACTTCATTTATTTGACGTGCTTTGTTTTCCCAGCATTTCTCACTTAAATCAACTGGGTATTCCTCTGGATTTCGCGTTCGTTTATACTCATCCCAAAGCAACCCTAAGTTATCTTCTGTATACTGTTGGATCGTCTGTAAGTTTGGCGTTTGATACACAAGCTCTCCACTTTTGTATATATCTTGATGAAGTTCTTTTGCTTCAAAGTTTGTCACAAATTTACTAATAAATGTATGCACTGGGTGGAACATTTTTAATCGTTCTTCACTTTGTGGATCTTCACCTTCAAGGGTAATGTAGTCACCTTCTGATTTGCCGTTCAGCTTATTGATGATACGATATACGCGCTTTAAGCCTGGTGTACTTACTTTTTCAGGGTTAGCGCTAATTTTAATTGTATCAACCATCTCACCGTTTTCTCCTTCAATAGATACGAGCTTGTATACAGCACCTAATGCAGGTTGGTCATATGCCGTAATAAGCTTTGTGCCAACACCCCACATATCGATTTGAGCACCTTGAGACTTCAAGTGCATAATAGTGTCTTCATCGAGATCATTTGAAGCCACAATTTTTGTATCAACAAATCCCGCTTCATCTAAAAGCTGACGTGCTTTTTTAGAAAGATATGTTAAATCTCCGCTATCTAATCGAATCGCTCGAAAGTTTATTTTATCTCCTAATTCTTTTGCAACTTTAATAGCATTTGGCACGCCTGATTTTAAGGTATCATACGTATCAACTAAGAATACGCAGTCTTTATGGCGGCGCGCGTATTTGTGAAACGCTACGTACTCATCTTTATAAGCTTGAACCATTGAGTGAGCATGGGTTCCTGCTACTGGGATACCAAATTTTTTCCCAGCTCTCACGTTTGATGTTGCTTGAAACCCACCGATGTATGCCGCTCTTGTTCCCCAGATTGCTGCATCCATTTCCTGAGCGCGGCGAGTACCGAATTCCATTGCTACTTGATCTCCAACTACATGCTTAATGCGAGAAGCTTTTGTAGCAATTAGCGTTTGGTAATTAACAATGTTTAAAATAGCCGTTTCAACAAGCTGGGCTTCAATTAACGGGGCTTCAATTCGTAAAATGGGCTCATTTTGAAACACCAGCTCCCCTTCTACCATTGAACGAATATTTCCTGTAAAGCGTAGCTCTTTTAAAAAGTCTAAGTAGTCTTCTTTAAACCCTACTTCTTCACGTAAATACGTAATGTCTGATTCTGAAAAACGAAAGCTTTCAATATAGTTTATAATGCGTTCTAATCCCGCAAATACTGCATAGCCGTTTCCAAATGGAAGCTTGCGAAAGAACACCTCAAATACTGATTTTTTGTTATGAATACCATCTTCCCAATACGTTTCACCCATATTAATTTGATACAAATCCGTATGCAGCATAACGCTATCATCTTTATACACAGTCATTCTATTTTCCTCCAAATAATCAATCCACAACTTATTTAATAACCGTTGCGTTTAATGAATTCTTAAAATGAGTTAACGCCCATTCATGCCCTGCTTGGTTAAAACTTGCAACCGCTTTTTCATACACGGTGATACTAAATCCTTTATTATACGCGTCTACAGCAGTATGCAAAACGCAAATATCGGTGCATACGCCTACTAGATGTACCTCAGTAATTCCTCTTTCCCGAAGCTTCATTTCCAAATTTGTGCCTGCAAAAGCACTGTATCTTGTTTTATCCATCCAGTAAGTGTTTTGGTTTTCTTTGTACGTATCATATACCTCTTGTAACGTACCGTATAAACTTCTTCCCTTTGTACCTTTAATATTATGTGGCGGATATAGTTTGGTTTCAGGATGGTATTGATCCTTTTCTTCGTGCAAATCAATTGCAAATACCACATAGTCACCGTTATCGATAAATTGCTTAGTTAAGCTAACTATTTCTGATTCAATTTGCTGTCCAGGCTCTCCACAAGTTAAAGCTCCTTTATCGTCTACAAAATCATTCGTGTAATCGATGTTTAAAAGTGCTTTCATTACTTTTCCCCCCTTATCATTAATTAACAATAAACAAATTGTTTATTAATTAATATCTAGCTGTGTAGATAGATGTAGCAAAATCTGCATCAATAAACCGATATAGCTTTGTTGGCTTTTTAGATGTTCTAGTCGTTGTTTGTCCTTCTACTTCTTCAATAAAAGGCAGCATTCGAATCTTACGCGCAAATGCTTGATCACTCCTAATTGCCGGATTATCCGTAATTGTAAGCAATACAGCCTGAAGCTCGGAATACGTAAACATTTTAGGTAAAAATTTTTGTGCAACCGTCGTCTGAAGGAGATCTTTTTTAATTTCAGCAATTCCATCTTGAATAATTTGAGCATGATCAAATGCCAGTGGTAGTGAAAAAACTTCTTCTAAATCAAAAAGTTCAACGTTTGCTGCATCATCATTTGCTTGTCTTTTAGCTAACATTTCTTCTGGTACAATGGCATAGTGAGCATTTGAAATAACCCATCCCCGTGCGTCTCTCCCAGGTTTATCATAGACTCCATACTGCTTCATATGAATACCAGCTACACCTGTTTCTTCTTCTAGTTCACGCTTAGCTGCTTCATAAGCGGATTCAGCAGGGTGCACAAATCCACCTGGAAGCGCCCATTTGCCTGCTTCTATATTTTGTTCACCTTCAGCATTTAAAATTGCTCGTTGAATCAACATTAGTTTTAGCACCATTTTTGGTGGCTTATATGCTTCTTTTTCAGTAGCTACAATCGTAAACACAGCAATATCTGCCGTATATCCGTATGGCTTTGGATATTCTTTTTTTACATTTTTTTGATCATGATTTAACATTGCTCTATCTCCTGATTAGTTTTATAATTAACAATTTGATTAATGTTAATTATACGTACTTTTTTTATAATGTCAACAAAAAGAAGTGAATTTATGCTTGGCTAATAAAAAAAGCACCGTCGTATAGGACGACGATGCTTCTTTATTCGTTATCTTGCAGCTAATCCGACAGTAAAGCATTTGTCTTTCACCCACTCAATGACATACTCAATTGTTGGACAATAGATAAACAAATGACAATCTTGCAGTTTTGTCACCACTGTTAAAGCTTCTTTCAAATTCACTCGCACAGCCGGAATACGATAATCTTTTGAAAATAAAATAACGTGTTCATCATAAATTTTCATTGTTTGTAGCCATTGAATAACCTGCTGAACCTGCTGACATTTTTCTTTAATTAGCACTCGTTTCCAATCAATGGTATTCGTTTTTGTAAAGGGGAATTGCCCCACTAATTTTTCAAAATAAATGCTCGACTGCTTACTTGTCAAGACATCGACTTTATTTCCTAATTCTTCAATTAGTTTTTTAAATGGTTTCATTGTCTACCTCCATCCACTCATCTTACTCTGTCTGAAAACCGACATTTTCAGAAAATATCTAAATTTAACTGTACCATAAATTCCACAGATTCACTTTGATGAGATAGAATGATATTTATGGAATTTTTTTATTTAAAGTAGATATATGGACCTAAAACAAAACCATTTAAAAAGAAATCTTCTCTACACCATTAAAGTTCGCTATTCCATTACCTTCATTTGCTTTTCCAACAGTCTGTTAAACAACAACCCTTTGTCAGCCGCTAGACTTTTAAACTCTCCCTGCTGAATAACTTGTCCTTCTTGAAGTACAAGTACTTGATCGGCGTTGCGAATTGTAGATAATCGATGAGCAATTACAACAATAGTCATTCTGCCTTTTAAACTATCTAAAGCCCGCTGAATTTTATACTCATTTTCCGTATCTAACGCACTAGTGGCCTCATCTAACACAAGAATTTTTGGTTTTTTTAAAATAGCTCTTGCTAGCACTAAACGCTGTCGTTCACCACCAGACAGCTTTATTCCTCTGTCTCCTATTAACGTATCTAAACCGCTTGGTAGATTTTCTACGAAATCCGCAGCTAAGGAAAACTGAAGAGCTTCCCACATTCTTTCTTCTGTAGCGTTAGGATCTACTAATAATAAGTTCTCTCTAATGCTCGCATTAAATAAAACTGGATCTTGCGGCACATAGCTAATCAACTGTCGAAATGCCATTATGTTAGTAGCACTTAAAGGAACACCATCTATAAATACGGCTCCTTTTTGAGGTTGATTTAACCCCATTATAATATCAATCAATGTACTTTTCCCAGCACCCGAGCTTCCTACTAGCGCCGTCATTTGATGAACTGGAATGACAAGATTGATATTTTGTAATGCGTAGGCTTCTCCGTCTTCGTTGTAACGAAAATGGATATTTCGACAAGCGATTTCTCGTTTAAATACGAGCTGAGTACTTTGTGACTGTCTATTACCGTACTCTTGCGCTTCTCTACATTCCTCCTGTAAAAGTTTAATCGCTTCAAAAGATGGAAACGACTTCGCAATTTGTTCTAACTCCCCTTGTATACCCGCTACCTTTGGCCAAAGCCTTGAAAAAATTAAAATAATGAGCATTAGCTGGCTTGCTTGGGCCTGGAACAACTTAATCGCAACAAAGATAAAGAGAGCAATAAAAATGGAGGAAGCTACTTTATAGTAAAATTGAGACGTCATCTTCATCTTTGTATATTCCAGCTGCTCACTTTGCATTTGTTTCGTAATAGATGAGTGCCATTCTACCCTCGAAGCTTCTAATGTATTGCTCTTGATATCTTTAATACCATTAATTTGATCAGTCAACCCTGCTACGTAGTCTCTGCCCAATGTGAAATTTCGCTTTCCTAATGACAATGACTTTCTCAAAAAGGTTCGATTGAAAAAGAGCAAAATCGCACCGCATAATAATACAAATAGCGTAATAACAGGTGAGAGCAATAAAGCTAACATAATTTGAATACACGTAAACACTAAAGAAGTCATAAACTGCAAAAGTGCGTGAGTGCCTCCACTGACTCTAGCCACTTCCGTTTGTAATAAATGAATAAGATCTGATTTTCTTTTTCTTAAAAAAAAGCTCCAATTAGCATGTAGAACGCTCTCATATGTTTGCAGGCGCATCTGTCGAAAAAAACCCTGCTGTATCATCGCATTTTTAATAGAGACATGCCTGTACAAAAAGTACTGAACAAAAGCAATCAATACGAATACTACTAAAATAAGCGAAAGACTAAGCTGATTCGGTACATATGTAAACAACTCAAAGAATTTCATCCCCGATTCATTTACCTTACTAAAATCAACGATTCCACTCATAGTAAGCATTGGAACTAACAATAAAATAGCTACTCCTTCAAGTAAACTAATGGCTACCATAGCCAATAAATTTAAATAAAGAGCCTTTCCAGCATATGAGTAAATTTGTTTCAAGAAATAAAAAACATAATTCATAAATCGACTACACCTCCTAGGAAAATACTTGCTTCCTAGTTTTGCGCCATGCCCATAATACAGGTCGCAAAGGAAAATAGAAAAAATGTAAATAGCTTGGTAAAGGGAGCGTTTCAGCATCCTCTGGATAAGGATATAAAAAGCTAAGCAAGAACCATGCTTTTTGTTGAGTTGACATCAGCGAAAACAAATGACGAGAGTGATAAGCGGAAATGTCTTCGGCTAAAGGCTCCGTATGCAGATTAATCATTTGTTCTAAATAATAAAAGGCTCCTTGTGCTAAGCGTTTTGCCTTTTTTGTTATAAAAAACTTGTGTGCTCCTTCGGGGATGGACGACTGAAAACATGCTTTTACTAGCAAAAGCGCCTGCCCACCGACATGATAATTAGAATGTTTTTTAAACAGATTATATACCAGCTTCCATTCTATATCCTGATTTAAAATTTGATGAATATCTGCTAACCAGCGCAGTCTTGACCAGCCATGCCGAGCTCCATGAGAGATTAAAAACACAGTTAGATCTTCTTGTCCTAAAAAATACACAGGCGAACTTGTTACGGTGCTTAGCCTTTTGCGACTCCATAATTCTTTAAACTGTGGCTCACTGCTCGGGCCTGGATTTAACCGCCAATGAATCTCAAGCTTAATGCGCTTTATAGGATGAAAGTAGGTTACGTGATGATGTCTCCACTTCCAGTCACCCAAGACCGTTTGGATATAATCATCTTTTTCATATCCAAGACTAACAAGCAGCTCTTCAGCTTTCTGTAGATGCTCTATTGAAATTAAAAAATCTAAGTCACTCGATGTCCGAAGCGATAAATTCTGATAAAGATGTTCTGCGATAACAGGACCTTTTAAGAACAAAGTTGGAATATTCTCACCTAAGAATAAGGTACTGACTGCTTCCATTTCACCACTTAAATAAAGCATTTTAATCGTATTATGCTCATATTGTGCTTTTAGTTTTTCTGAAACTGCTTTTGGGATTTTTAATTTCTTATTTTCATTGAGCTTTACATGCAGCAAAGGGTATACCCGATGATGCATTGCTAACTTAAAAAAATGATTCCAATCGATTGACCGTGTATAATTAACCCAAGATTCTTCACTTTGATCGTCGTGCTGGTTCCTTAACAACTCTAAAATAAGCTTAAGTTCCTGCGGAATATTTGTTAATGGTAACGTCTGGTTCATCCTGTTCTCCTTTTCATGGGATGCTTTGCAAACTTTGCAATGACGGTATAGCGCTCTTTTCCTTCAACACCTGATACATAAAAGCTCCCACTTCGTAACCACGCGTGAGCTACTAGCTGGTGATCCTCATCTTTAGCCGTTCCTAAATAAAGTGTGCTTTCAATATTTCTTTTTTCCAGCATCTTCATCCCAGCTAGCGCTTTAACTAAGCATTGACTTTCCCAAAAAGTGTAGCCGCTCATTGCGTAAAGCGCGTCTGAAACGTTTTGAAGCGTTTGTTTATGAGCTGCCTCTGTTTCAAAAGAAGTTTCATTCATCTGTAAATGAAGCGATGATGCCACTTTTTCAAATGACTTTTCTTTCATCAAGCGTGCCCATGCTAAATACACAAAAGCTTCAATAAATAAACGCTTTTTTTGACGCTCCAATTCTATAAATCGCCTGCACCTACTCCAAATTTTCATGATGGCCCCCTGCTAGTTATTTATTAGGTGCGTCTTGGATTAAAAGTAAGCCTTCAGCTTTTAGAGAGGTTAAAAAGTGCATGACCTGCTGCTCACAAACGTCTTTTTCGACTTCATACTTTTCTGTTAAGCGTAAGATTAGGCTGCTCACTGTCATCGGTTGCTTTAATTCTTCCCAAATATCACCACCAACTTCACCTAGATTGTAATATTTGCTGTTTTGAATGCTTAGCATAACTTTCTCTCCACCCATATCACTTACAATCTGTCCTTTTGCTTGTGCAACAAGTTGGCTTTTTTCAATCACTTGGCTATTTATCATTTTTCTTCTCTCCTTCATGAATTTTATGTAGAATACTCTCTACTAACTCACTTGCTGTAAAGCGATTAATAGGTCGTTTTAGCTGATACATACCGATTTGGTTAGCGACGGATACTGTGGTTTGAAAATGCCAATCATACAGATTAAACGATTCCATTAAAAAACGACGATACGTATGATTAAACAGCATTTGGAGCTTTTCTATACCCGCTACTTCGTTTATTTCTATTTCCTCTTGATTGCTTTTTACCAACTCTACTACGCCTGCTAGCGGAACTGGACAATTAGCAAACTGAGAAGTAACTGGAATCGAAAACTTTGTTTCACGCTGGACAATCGGGCGATATATGGTAGCGTTCATACCAAAATGACTTA
Organism: Bacillus sp. VT 712; assembly: GCF_001614195.1. Lineage (NCBI taxonomy): Bacteria > Bacillati > Bacillota > Bacilli > Caryophanales > Bacillaceae > Bacillus > Bacillus sp. VT 712. Next base: position 32,007 of record NZ_LWBK01000010.1, read on the forward strand.
AGCTTTCTTGCCATAGCTTTTGCTGTGGATAAGCAGGAATCACAACTGGCTGGTTATTCTGCAAAGGCAGGGCAATCACATCATCTGTTAGCAGCTCGTATCCTTTTTGTAAAAAAGCTGACGCTAGCGTAGATTTACCCGCGCCTGATTTCCCAACAATTCCGTACGCTTTTCCATTAATAACAACTGCACTTCCGTGTAAAGGCAGGATTTTTCGCTGCAATAATAGTGCACCCATGCAAGAACCAAGCACATACAGCCTGATTTGATCTTCATTTGAGTTTTTCATAGGACATATGCTAATCTCATTGCCATTTTTTACATCAAAAATGGCTACATCAGGGACTTTAAAAAAGAATCGATTTGCTTCAACATGAAAATATTGATCTTCACGGCATGTTTGATTCCATAAAAGCTCCAACTCTTTTATTTGCACGGTTACTTCCTCTTCGCTTTTTCCTAAATCGACCGCTATCAGTTCCGGGATCTTCATTTCACTAGCAATTAATAATCCAAACGCTTGATACCTTACTTTTGTTTGAATATCTAACAATCATCACGCCTCCTCTATTTAAAAACACTTTTGTTCATTATAAAGAACAACCAGTGAAAAAGATACGTTCATTAGTTGAAAGATACCCTTATACTGATAAAGTGCGTACAAGGGCAGTCCATCAATTAAATCATCTATTTAGCTATGGTGAATCACTTCATCAACATCAGGCTGCACTGCATCCGGTGTTTTAATTCCAGGCCCTGCCATCGTCATTTTAACTTCTACTACCTCTAATACTGGTAATTCCCACTGTTTTTTCATTCGTTCACCCCCTTTCAATTCATTTTTTTCATAAACCGATAAAAAATTAGGCTACGCATAAGCAATCGAAAGCGAAGGTCGAAAATCAATTCAGGCTTCGGGATAGTACCAATCGTCTTTTTAGCTTCTTTTAAAGAAGCCATATCAAGATAACAAGCCATTTGTTCATCAGAAATTAAAGCTTCAACTTCCTGTAGAAAACTTGGCCATGCTTGAACCATACGTAAAGTCCCGTCAGCGCCTTGCACACCTTTCACCTTTTGATTCATACGAATGTTATCCGGAAGCATCCCTTTTGTAGCTCTTCTAATCAGCGATCTGTCAACTCCATCTTGTACGTATTGAGATTCTGGGACGGATAAGCAAAAACGAATCACGCGCAAATCGTTGGTCGGGTCTCGATCCCACACACCATACCGTACAGATAGTTTAGAGCCATATGTACCAGTAATATTCCAATAATAAGGGTGTTCAAATTGTTTCTCTTTCACTTCATATACGCTGGTTATAGCATTTCCTGTTAAATCAATTTGGTGCTTCTTCAGCTTTTTATATACGTCTTGCTTTCGAGCAAAGTTGGGATTAACCATTTGTGGAAATTGACTTTCTTGCTTTCGGTACGACGACAAATGTAGTAGTGGAAAAGCTTTTCTACGGACAAAATGAAAAACCCTTGAGCGAGTAACGCCGATGTTTTGACTATACAGTTTCATCTCGTGAGACAGCTTTTTCAAAGATAACTTCTTCAAAAGAGATGCCTGGTAGTCAAGCGCATGCCCCCAGGAAATTGTCCAGTTTCCTCTTTGACCATTTAACAAAATACCTATATTCTGTCGCGCAGCTTCCTCATAAATTCCTTTAAGCCAAAACGTGTTCTCAAAAAATTTGTAGGGCATTTCTAATAAGTCAATCCAATCATCGATTTCCGTAAATGGATTTCGCTCTTTAAAATCTAGATAAGTATCTTCTATATTCCCTAAATATTGGACAGTTGATTTTATAAATTTTTTCTCATTAGCTATTCTATATTTTGGCGTCCAATCAACGAAATCTTGAATAGGTACATAGCTAAAGGTGCGAAGTTTTTCCTCTCGATTTCGTAAAGCTTTCGCAGCGAAGCTAACAACTGACCCTGAATCCAATCCCCCGCTTAAATGTGCACCAATTGCTTTATGCGTACGAATTCTTGAGCTAATAGCTACTTGAAAAACTTCTTTAAATGCTTCTTCATATTCCTCGTTTGTTTTCAATAGCAAGTCTTGTTGCTGAATAAATGCATAGCGTGTTAGCGTTACGCGTCCGCTTTTGACGATGATTTGATAACCAGGAGACAGCTGCTTGATCTGTTCGTATACCGTTGAAGATGTATCAACTGACTCAAAGTTCCACGGAATTGTTAAGAATTCTGCTATCCACTCTTCATTTCTTTTTGACCTCACGAATGGCAGATGTAACAGCGGGCGAACAAGGGTAGAAAATGCGAATGTTTCGTAACCATGATGATAATAAAGTGTACGAGCTCCTGAGAAGTCTCTTGCCCCAAACAACTGGTTTTCGCTTTCATCCCAAATCATAAAAGCAAAGTCACCAATTAAATAACTTGGACAGCTACTATTCCAGCGCTCATATGCAAGTAAGATTAGCTCCGTATCAGAAATGTCTCCCCAAGCGTTTTTATCAACACCTAGCTTTAAAAAAAGCTCTTCACGATTGTCAATGATAGCATCCGCTGTGATAACAAGCTTTTTCTCTAAATTATAAAATGGGATAGGTTGAGAAATAGATTCAGGCGTAATCCATTGATTATGACAACCCAAAAACAAACCTTTTTGACGCCAAACCTGAATATCATCGGCTGGGTATGATTGAAATGAACGCATTACCCGGTTTATTTCTTCGGTTGATACTTCTCTTGAATTAAAATGGTATATACCAGCAATTGCACTCACTTCTCTACTCCCCACTTTTCTATTCTTAATAAAGAACACATAATTAAAAAATATATCTCATTTTTGTTCTTTATAAAGAACTTTACTATACTTCTTTCTTCATTGCAATACTGTTTCTTCCAGTTTTGTCGTCAATTATTGACCTCTACTAAAACCTTTTTGGAAAGAAAAACGAGAACGACTAGCCGCTAAGCTGTTTACTACTAACTTCTTAAAATAAGAAAACTCCGGTGTACGATGAAAAAGTGCCCAATAGAAACCATTAATAATAACTAAATTAAGCACACAATTGGATAAAAATAACAGAGTACTATCTGAACCTTTAAGACTAGACGTCACCAAATGCGTTACGAACAAAGGAATTAAAGCAAATAGTAAATACTTAAAATAGAGCTGGAAGTATTGGCGTAAAGGCTTATGAAATACATATTTATATACCATTTTTGGTTTAACCCAAAAGATAACCGCTATGTTGCTGATGAGCGTTCCTAAAAAAATACCTGATAAACCCATCACTTTTACCAGCACAAGTGACGCAACGATATTCACAGCACCTTCAATTAAAGGAGCATATCGATCTTGATAAAATATTCCACCCGCTTCTTTAAATCGATCTACCGACCCTCGCATTAAAAAAATATACAAATTTACTAATATGAGGCCAATCGTTAGTGAGTCTAATAGCTGTTCTTCATTAAGCCATATCAAAATAAACGAATTAATCGTATTCCACAGTGAAATAACCATACATGACACCAACCAAAAGCTTATAAAAAATAAACGTTGATGAACGACAAACGCATTTTCTCGATTATTTTCTGTGAGCAGCTGGCCAATGCTTGCTGTTATACCTGATAAGCCGTTTAGTATGGTAGCTTGAAACGCACTAATAATCATATAGTAATTATTAAACACTCCTACTACTCCTAGGTTAATATAGTAAGCCATGATGATATTATCTGTACTAAACACCAAGATACCGCCAATTTTATGAAAGAACATGGCTTTCATATTCTTCGTTAACTCTCTTTTTTCTGAAGGTTCTATTTCTCCCTTTACCTCAAATACCCAAGCAAACTTTTTATGAATTAAGCGATTTAATATATAATAAAAGAGAAGGTTAATAACGAGCTGAATAATCAAGAAAGCATATAAGCTTGGATATAGTTTTAATAACACAAACTGTAAAGCAAAGGTCCCCAGCTTAGCTAAGGTCATGCTCACAGCTATTCGATATTCTTCTTGTGCTACAATGAGCAAACTAAATTTATATGAAAAAAAATAGGTGATAACGCTATTCGCTAAAAATAAAAGAAAGTATATTCTTGCGTCCATTATATTCAAATTTCCTTTTATAAACAGCGGTAAAAACGGCAGCATACATATACCTACGCCCAATATAATTGCACCAATTATTTTATAAAATTTAGCATAATAATTAAGGTATCCTTTAATCTTGATTGTATTTCTTTCAGCAAATGGTTGATATAAAGCATATACAATTGCACTACCAATACCTAATTCTAGAATTGATAGCATCCCAATCATGCTAGTATATAGCGCAGTAAGCCCTAGTAGTTCGTTACCTAAAGCATCAATAAAAGCTTTTCTCACTATAAAGGCGGGAAATAATAGTAGAACAAAAGATAATACGTTCATCACCGCATTTAAGGTTGCTTTTTGTACTCTCATTTCATCTTCCACCTTTAATTTGCGGCCTCAAGTAAGGAATACACCTTGAAGATTTCAGCTTCTGTCCCTACTTGTTCATGGCTCAGCTTTTCACAGACAGACTTTTTTAATTCACTATCACAAATCATTTCTTGAATACCTTTAGCCAAACTGACAGCGTTCATTTTTACAATTAATCCATTCTCTCGATCTCTAAGCTGATTATAGACAATCGGAAAATTAGTAGCGACAATCGGCTTTTTCAATAGCCTCGCTTCCGCCATAGCTAAACCATAGCCTTCTAATTTAGAAGGTTGCACGTAGATATCCGCCTGATGTAAAAAAGGATAGGGATTTTGATATGTGCCTAAAAAAACAAATACACCTTCTAAGTGGTAGGCGGCTACTTTTTGCTTTAGGTTCTGTTCTAGTGAGCCTTCACCAATTGCGTACCACTTTATATTGAAGCCTTGCTTTTTTAATCTATAGCACGCTTCAATGGCAAGATCATAGCCCTTTTGCTCAACAAGTCGCCCTATTGTCAATATTCTTATGCCATCGAACAAATCAGTAAACCCTCCTTTTTTTATTGCCATCTCATAAACGAGCGCAGGAGAGATAATATCATAAATGACTTCCACTTTTTTTGCTATGCTTGGTAGCTCAGTCGTCAACACTTCTTTAGATGAATCCGAAACAGCAATAATATGGTGAAATTGATTATAGTAATACACATCAAATTTTTTATGATGACGAATTAATTTGTAGTCAGTATTTACCCAGGCAAGTTTTTTAGCTGCCTGTACTTTCTCTGCTACAAAATAAGTTGGCATTCCTTGACTATATGCAATCGCTACGTCATATCTTTGTTCTAGCGGTTCCATGCCTCTATTCGCCCATGTCCATAAAATTTGAGAGGAGTGCATTGTTTTCTTTTTTAAAGGGTTACGCAAAGCAAGCGATGCGAACGTTCTAAAATAGAGTGATTTAAACTCTTTTTCTTTTACTAAATCTACTCGCTTTTTAGCTTGCTTTTTCATATACGCAGGCTGCGGTAAAATAGTAACTTCCTTTGGAAGCATATTTAAATAGAGCCCCTCAATTGAAAATAATAGTAAATCTACTTTATATTTTTGATAATTAAAACAAGCTAATAGTGAGATTAAGCTTTTTTCGGCCCCTCCACTATTTAAAGAGTCTATTACAATTAGGATCCGTTTTTTCATTTAGTTTGCCTCACTTTTCACACGTCTTCTATTTAAGAATACGGCAACCTAGTTCATTAACTCATAAAGCTTCTCTAATTCTTTCTCATTGTGATAGTTTATACTTTTACACTTAGAAGTTAGCTGACTCCTCAAACCCGAGTTATGTAGCATTTCTTCAATTCCACTTGCTATTCCTTCTATAGAAGCTTCACATATAACGCCGTCTTCATAGCTCTTCACCTGACTCACAGCCGTTGGGTAGTTCGTAATAAGTACCGGCTTTGCAAGGATTTGCGCCTCACATATCGTTACTGCTTTCCCTTCGTACCTGGAAGGCTGCACGTATAGATCGGCTGCTTTTATATACGGATATGGATTCATTTTTTTTCCTACCAGTAGGAAATCATTCTCTAAATTATTTTCTTGGATTAACGATTGAAGCATCTCCTCATCCCCACCATATCCAACCACGTACCAGGCGATATTACTATGCCCTTTTGCTTTCAAGTATTTGAATGCTTGCACAGCTCGATCAATCCCTTTAGCATGAGAAAGCCTAGCTACCGTGACAATTTTAAATCGATTATCTTTCGCCATTCGAGATTCTAAAGGCTCATTAGCTTGATTTTCAATAAGCTTAGGGGAGCGAATGTTTTCAACCACTGTTGTTTTATCAGCTAAAGAAGGATACTTTCTTAAGAATGCTTGTTTACACTCTTCTGACACCGCTACGATGTGGTTAAACTGTTTCCATACTTTAAGGTCGAGTACCTTATCCGTTTCGATCGTAGAAAAATCAGTATGTATCCACGCAATTTTAATTTTAGCCTGTACTTTTTCTGCTACAAAATCATGTGGCCATAGATAGCTAATTGCTACATCATACTCTTGCTTCAGAGCAGGTAAGAAAGGCAGAGTATACCTCCACATATACTGCATTTGCTTATAGCCACTTTCAGCACTTTTACAGTAAGCTACTCGATACTTAGCTAAAAGTCGAGCTAGCACAATGGGGAACTGCTTATCTTTTATATTTTGAACAATTGATTTACGAAACGTTTTATATGCTTTTAATTCTGGTAACAGTTTAGCTTTTGATGGTAAGTCCGCAAATAAATCTCCTGTATGACTATGAAGATGAAAATCTACTTCATATGCTTCATAATCAAAATGACCGAGCATACTTAATAAGCTACGCTCCACACCTCCTACTTCCATGTCAAACGAAGAGATTAACATTTTCTTCATGGCTTCACGATCCCTTCGTTATAATGCTACGAATATATGCTAAGTTGTTACCACCAATAAGCTTGACAACTGCTTGCTTTGCCATTCCTTTCGCTTTTTGCCGTGGGGAAAGCCAGCTTTTATAAAAATGGTGGACCGCGTACGTTTCTTCCGTTTGAAGTAGACGACAGTTTATATAATCGTACGGTGAAAAATAATTTTGCGGATAAATAACTGCCATTTCCTCAATATACTGTTGCTCTCCTGTTCTTTTCATTCCCATTTTTTCAAACATTTTTGTCATAACAGCGACGTTTGTCAGCTGGTTGTAGGATCCATCTTTTTGAATAAAGCTTTGCCCATCATAATAATCAAGCATGTTCTTTATAATAGGATGTTCTTTCATAGCACCAAATGTACTTGTCGCGACAAAACTTTTTTCTTCAAAGCCAAAGAAAGACTGATTGATTAACAAATTATCAAAAGATTTAAACAATTCTACATCTGTGTCTAAATAAATTCCGCCCATGTTATACAACGCTTGCATTCGAACATAATCACTGACAAATGCATACTGCTCTTGTTTATACGCTTCTTTCACGTATTGGTTAGACTCTAACGATGTATTTGATTCATTCCACTCAATGATTTCGTAATCTTTCAAACAATCTCGCCAGCTTTGAATACACTTTTGAACTAATGGAGGCTTTTCTTTATTACCAAACCAGCAGTAATGAATAATCTTAGGGATTGTCTCTTTGGATTTAGCCACCTCTCATAACTCCTTCCTACTATTCTACCAACGTATTTTTCGTTTCCTGCTGCCATTTAATAAACGCAAAAACCCTTTTATACTCTTCTAACTGTTCTTTTTTCACACCTATCTTCTTTAGTTCATCAATAAAATCTAGCCATTCTTGTTCCGGGAGAGAGTCATGTTGAGGTTGTAATTCTAATAACCAATTAAATTCGACGCCCAATACTGCTGCAATCTTCTCAACAACTTGTATAGATGGGTTTTGGTTTACATTTCGTTCAATATTGCTTAAATATGACTTTGAGACATTTGATCTTTCTGCAAGCTCTGACAAAGTTAAGCCTCTTGATTTACGAATCCTATATATATTATCTCCTATCATTATATACATACCTCATACTTTCTCTTATTGACTACACGATTGAATGACTGCTGGTCATCATACTAGTTTGCAATAGCTTAATAACAGCTGTTTGTTCGCCTACGGAGAGGTTGGAACCAGATGGTAAACACACTCCTGTATAAAAAAGCGTTTCAGCAATATGCTCGACTTCAGAATGGCTATAGTAAAGGCAGCCTTTAAATAGTGACTGTAAGTGCAAAGGTTTCCATACAGGTCTTGCTTCAATTTTGTTTTTCTTTAAGACATTTATAATTTCTTTAGGCTTTATGTTTAGCTTGTCACAATCAATTGTAAGGGCTGTCAGCCATCGGTTGGTGATAGTCTCTCGTAGCTCAGGCATGAACGCAACGCCGTTAATATGAGATAAACGTTTATAATAGCGCTGAAATACTGCTCTCCTAGCTTCAATTCGTTTCTGTAAAACATTTAATTGAGCCAAACCAATTCCAGCCAATATGTTGCTCATCCGGTAATTGTATCCCATCGTGCTATGCTCATAGTGAATCGCTGGATCCCTTGCTTGTGTTGCTAAAAACTTCGCTTTGTTCAATGCTTCTTCATTATTTGAAACAAGCATTCCACCACCTGATGTCGTAATAATTTTGTTGCCGTTAAATGAATAAATACCAAAATCACCGAACGTTCCTGTATACTGGCCTCTATAAGTGGAGCCTAGAGATTCAGCAGCATCTTCAATTACAGGTACCTTATATTTCTGACAAAGTTCCATAATTTCGTTCATCCTTGCACTTTGTCCATACAAATGAACGACAATTACAGCTTTAGGTAACTGATTTATTTGAACAGCTTCTTTCAATGCTCTTTCTAGTGCACGTGGAGACATATTCCATGTATCTGGCTCTGAGTCAATAAAAACCGGTTCTGCTCCTTGATAAAGAATGGGATTAGCACTTGCCACAAATGTTAGAGTTGAGCAAAATACCCGATCTCCTTTTTTAACTTCTAGCAAAGAAAGAGCTAAATGAATGGCAGCAGTACCTGAACTTACTGCTACAGCTCCTTTAGCTCTTACGTATAAGGCTACTTCTTGCTCGAACCGGTCAATATTAGGGCCTACTGGTGCAATCCAATTCGTTTGAAATGCTTGTTGAATATACCTTTGCTCTTCTCCACTCATATGAGGAGGCGATAAATAAATTTGGTACATGGAACTTACTCACCTTCTTTCTGCTTTTATGGAGTTATTATTTTTCACTATTGCTGGCGAGCCTACTGCTATACAATAACTTGGTAAATCTGATGTAACCGTTGAGCCAGCACCAATTATTGACCATGCTCCAATTTTTTTTTGAGGGATAACGGTAGCTCCTGCTCCAATAAATGCGCCTTCACCTATTGTTACTTCACCTGTAATCGTAGCTCGAGGAGCAGCATGTACATAATCTTCTAGTAAACTATCGTGTTCAATGATTGCACCTGAGTTGATAATGCAATGTTTTTTTATCACTGCACCAGCATTAACAACCGCATATGGCATAATAACGGTTCCATTACCAATCTCTGCTGTTTGACTGATAACAGCCGTTGGATGAATAACAGATAAATACTGACTGGATGAAAGATTTAACATCTCCATTAACTGTCTTCTTATTGAATTATCTCCAATAGCAATACTAATTTGAAATACATACGCACTCTCCAATTTTTCTATATACGATATAGGTGCATAAATCACTTCATCCTCAAAGAAATTAGTCTGATATTGATCATCTAACACCGCGATAATGATATAGCCGTTTAAGCGAATTATCTCTTGAATAACTTTACTGTGACCTCCGTTACCTATAACAACAACATTCATCCTATATCACATCTTTCGAACCCATAAATTTATCCGTCGTGACGTGCCCTTGCTTTGAAACCCCTTCTTTTTTTACAACTTTTAAAGCCGTCAGTAGTAATATTTTCAAATCCAAGCCCATCGTTTGGTTTCGAACATACCAAGTATCTAACGCAAGCTTTTCTTCCCAAGAAAGATTGTTCCGACCGTTCACCTGTGCCCATCCTGTTATTCCTGGTCTAACCGAATGACGAGTTTCTTGTTCTTTTGTATAGAGGGTTAAGTATTCCATTAAAAGTGGTCTAGGTCCCACTAAGCTCATGTCCCCTTTTAAAACATTAACTAATTGGGGAAGTTCATCTAAGCTATATTTCCTTAAAAATAATCCCATTTTGGTTAACCTTATATGGTCAGCTAATAGTTCACCCTCTTCATCTACCGTCGAGTTCATTGTACGAAGTTTGTATACATAAAAAGGTTTCTCCTCTAAGCCAGGACGCTGTTGCTTAAAGAAAATTGGTGAACCTAAGCTAAATTTCACAATCATACAACAAATTAGTAGTATAGGAAATAGCAGAATTAATAAGATAAATGTAACAACAATATCAAGTAAACGCTTCATGTGAACACTTACTCCTTATCTTGTTTACTTTTTGACGTAGCATCTGCTGTCACATTCACGGCTAGTAAACTCTGCTTTAAATCATCAAGTACTTCCGAAAGCGTTAAGTGTGTGGCTACCTGTGCTTTTTTCTCCAATTCAGCTAAAATCCGCCGTAATGTCTGTTCATTTAGTTGCTTAATGTTAGAAGCCATTAAATTCATCCTATTCTGATAAAATTATTTTCTGCACTGATTGAGTGGTGTACCCATTTGGGTTTAATTTCTGCCAATTCCACGTATCTTTACAAATCTCATCAATACCACGAAGCGCAGACCAATTTAATTCTTTTTCCGCTTTTGTTACGTCAGCAAAGCAAATGGCCGTGTCACCACTTCGACGATTCGTTGTACGAAACGGAATATTTTTCTTTGAAGCAAGCTGGAATGCAGCCACTAGTTCCAATACACTATAGCCTTTTCCTGTTCCTAAGTTATACGTATGAATTCCTGTTTGATTCCTCACCTTTTCCATTGCTTTTATATGTCCTATAGCCAAATCTACGACATGAATATAGTCTCGAACTCCCGTACCATCAACCGTCGGATAGTCGTTTCCATAAACATCAAGGTGAGAAAGCTCACCTATTGCTACTTGTGAAAGATATGGCATTAGGTTGCTTGGAATCCCTCGAGGGTCTTCACCGATTAACCCACTCTCATGAGCACCAACAGGGTTAAAATATCTTAGTATTGCAATGCTCCATGAAGCATCTGAGCCATACAAGTCACCTAAAACTTGTTCGATGATCTCCTTCGTTTTTCCATAGGGATTAATCGCTCCTAAGGGGGTTTTTTCTGTAATGGGAACCTGCTTGCTCTTCCCATAAACAGTTGCTGACGAGCTAAATACCATCTTTTTCACCCCGTATTGCTTCATTACATTACATAGTACAAATGTTGAAGTTAAATTGTGCTGATAGTACATCAAAGGTTCCTTTACAGACTCTTCAACAGCTTTGAGACCTGCTAAATGTATAACTGCTTCGATAGGATGTTTTGCAAAGATTTGTTTAAGCTTTTGCTCATCCAGTAGGCTGATACTATATGTAGCGAAAGACTTCTCTGTTAGCTTAGAAACCCTTTTTAATGCTTCAGGATGACTATTTGAAAAATTATCAACTACAATCAGCTCATAGCCTGCATTTAATAGCTCTACGCAGAGGTGACTGCCAATATAACCAGCTCCTCCTGTGACTAAAATAGCCATCTTTTTCCTCCTCCATTCACTTTACTCTTAAACTTTTAAAACCAGTTTAAGAAGTCACTTTTATATATAATATTTAACGTCACCACGTGCTCGTAATAAAAATAAACAAAGTAAAAAGCTAAGATTCCGTAGTAAACGACTTTCTGATCTTTCTCTCGAAATAGCTTGACTAGCCAGGAAATTAAAATTAGCTGATAAAGACCAAAGTAAATGGTAAAGCGAGCAAAGATCCAGTTTTGTGTTGAAACAATCATGAATACAAAGCCAAGAAGCGTCATATTGACGATATAATCACTTTCTGGAAATAATTCTCGCAGCCGCTCTCTCCCTAAATAGGCAATGACTAAAGGTATGGCATTAATCAAAACTCGTAGAAAATTTGCTCCTCCTTCATCAAAGTTTTTGTACTCTGCATACTGGGTATCTTCAATAGCTGAAAACAAGATGTTTATAAATTGGTCAAAGCCAATCACTGCAGTTACAGCTAACAAAACGAGAGCGACTGTAGATTTAGACCATGCTTTTGTCCGAACAACAAAATATAAAGGAAGTAAAATAAATGCGCTTTGATGAAAAAACGAAGCGCATATAACAACTAGAAAATATCCTTTCCATCTACCTTCAATTAGCAGTTTTGTGGCTGTGAAGATAATAGCTGCTGCTAACATTTGCCTAATACCATTCATTGATACTAAAAATAAACCTCCCGTAATGTATACATAAAGGCTTAAATCTAGCATTCTCGAATATTTATAGAGGACGGTTACAACCAAAACATTTGTTATTAAAGCTGTTGAAAAGATGAGAAGCTGTGGATCTTGTGAAAGGTTCTTTAGCTGCATTTGAAACAACCCAAACCCGATGTCTTTTTGACTCATCACATATTGCCACGTAAAATCATTGGATGTATAAATATCTATATAAGCCAATGTATCGCCGATATTTGATCTCAAACCTGAAATACAAATAAGCGCCATCAGCGCTCCTGTAACAAGAAGCTTATTAGGGCGAATTTCAACAGGTGAACCTGATTCCATTAAAGGTGTAGCTGCATACCGTGAAAAAAAAGACAACAAAAAGACAATAATTAGGTTTAACCATAAAAGAGCCATTTGAAAAGATCCTTTCATTTAAACCAAGTTTTAGGATATAAACATTCTCGTTTTTAACGTAATATAGCCATATAGCGTAATACCAAGTGGGACAGCTAACAGAGTTATTGTTTTAAGAGGTGTCTCCTTTAAAAACTGACCGTTCCGGCTGATGAGGCTGCTTGATACATAATGAACAGCTTGGCGAAATTTAAACAGAGGGCTGGCAAAAGGAAGTTTCATCAACTCTTTTCTGTAAAATGCAAACCCCTGTGGATTCTTTAGATACTGTGATAACATATTTTGAGATGATCCATCGGAAAGATATTCTACACAGCACAAAACTTCGTTCATTAAAAGCAGCTCATAGTCTTTATCAAGCATGTGATACTTATAAGCAAGCCCGACATATTTTTCACCTTCAAACAGTGGATATGGATATCTTTTAGTTAGTTCTGTTCGATATACAAGCTTTTTATCTCCTGTAACGCCGTGCTTATGATAAAGATGAAACAGCGTTGACTGCTTTAATTCTTCAGGAAAAGCCGTTCCGATGATAGTGCCGTTACGGTTTGAATCTAACCCCATAATTCCGCTTACGCTGCTATTTCCGTATCGCTTCCAATGCTGTATAATCTTCTCTACCGCGTCTCTTGGCATGTAATCGTCTGAGTCGATACAGACATTCAGTTCTGTATCTATTAATTCATACGCCTTATTGTGTGCAGCGTGCATGCCTTTATTTTCTTGGAAACAATAGGAGATATCTACATCTCCTTCTTCTTTCCAAACAGCCACTTTTTGACGAGTATCATCCGTGGAGCCATCATCGATAATTAACCAAATAAAGTCTTTGCACGTTTGGACTTTTAAACTTTCATAACAATCGTTCAAACAATATGCCCGATTATATGTTGGCGTAAAAATGGTTATGGTTTTCATCATGGCCCTCCTTCATGCACACCCGATAAAACTGCTCAATTTTTTCAGCTTGATGCTTAATGTTATAGCCTTTTCTATCTAATAAATAAGCCACTTCTTTTCGAGGCAAAGAAGGGTCTATAAAAGATAGAACCCTTTCCCACTCCTTCGCCTTATCTAGTGATAATCGCTGAATAAGACCACATTCCATGTCAACTTCTTCACTGATGTCATCAGAGATGATACAGGGTAGACCACATGCTTGTGCTTCAATCAAGGTTAAGGGTAACCCTTCATGTACTGAAGGAAAAACAAAGCAATCAAACCCTTGCAAGATCTCATGAACATCTGAGCGAACGCCTAATAATCTAACGCTTTGTGCGAGCTCCAGTTCTTTAATTTGCTTTTCAATCTCGCTTTTTAATACTCCCTCTCCAACGAGGACCAGCACGGTATTTTGATTTTTTTGATGAACTTTATGAAATAATTCAAGTAAAAAGCGATGGTTTTTCTGATGGTTAAAGCGACCAACATGTCCCCATACAAGTGTACGTTCATTAACGCCCCACTCTGCACGAGCTTTCTGCCTTGCTTGCTGACAATAGCGGAATCGATCCACGTCAACTCCGTTGTTCAACAGAATGACTTTCCTGTCATGCTTCTGAAATAACCAGCTAGCAGCTGCTTTTGAACAAGCATATAAGTGTGTAGCAGATGGGACAATTCGAGTTCCTGCATACCATTTATAAGTGCGCGCCACTAAACCACCTTCACTTCTCGTATTATGACTATGGGCAATTCGAATTGGAATTTTAGCTTTTTTAGCTGTTTGCAGTACAAAACCACTCATTTTATCTAAATGAGCGTGTACAATTTGATAAGTGTGATGTTGTTGAAAAAATAAGTAGAGTTGCTTTAAATACAAGCGGTGACCAACTTCAGTTACATATGGAATACGGTAGACCTTTCCACCCAGTTCTTTTATTTCTGAATCAAAAACCCCTTCTTTGCATGTTAAAAAATCAAACTGAACTTTAGAACGGTCGATGTTGCGGTACAAATTCATGAGCAACGTTTCTGCTCCACCTCTGTTCATATTAACGACAACATGAAGTACTCTTAATTTGCAATCCACCGTTTCTCTTCCTTTCTCATACATGCTTCATAGATTGCTCTTTTTCTATCCATTACTTTCTCTAAACTGTAATGATTCATAATTGCGTTTCTCCCTTTCATGCCCATTCTATATTTTAATTCTTGGTTTGTTGCTAGCTCTTCAATATAAGAAGCAAATTCTTGCAGAGTATGAGCAATGAAGCCGTTTTGTCGCTGCTGAATTAGTTCTCTATGTCCTCTATTATCTGTACCTACGATCGGTAACCCACATGCCATGGCTTCCATTACATTGACGGGTAGACCTTCTCTAAAACTTGAAGCAACAGCAACATCGCAAAGCGGCAGTAATTCATTTAAGTCCTTATGGTACCCTAAAAACTCAACGCTTTCTCTTACACCTAATTGTTCAGCTAATAACCTGCAATTTGCTTGTAAAGGTCCCTCTCCTGCAAGCAACAATTTAGCATGTGGTATTCGTATTTTTAACTCTTTCATTAAATGAATAAGGTACTGTTGATTTTTATTGTGATTAAACTCTCCGGCGTAGATTAGTAAAAAATCCTGAGAATGGTAGCCTAGTATTGTTTTATTAAGATTTTTGGACCTTGGCTTGAATTTATCAGTATTAACCCCTACACCTTTTACATGCACTGTTTTATGCGCTTTTAGTTTTGCTTTAGCCAGATGATAATCTTCACTATTAATTGTAATTAAAACATCAGTGTAAGACGAAATTGCTCGCTCAATTGGATAATATACAAGCCAATTTAATAAAGGTGCCCCTTTATAGAAATGAAAGCCGTGCGCTGTATAAAGGACACACGCTTCATGCTTTCGAATTTGTAAAGCCGCTAAGCGCCCTAATATGCCACCCATTGGCGTGTGGCAGTGAATAACTTCATATTGATGCTTTTTCATTAGTTTCTTTAACTCTTTATATGCAAGCAGATTCTTCATATGAAAAGGTGAACGCTGAATAGATAACGCATGCTGGTGAGTGACATATGGTAAATCCATTGTTTTAGCCGCTGCAACATGGACTTCCCACCCTTGTTCTTTAAACCACTTTAAATATGGAAGGTGAAACGCATTGAAGTGAAAATCAACTGTCGCACAAAACAATATTTTAGGCATAGACGAGCGTTCCTTTCTACTACAGTAATATTAACTTGATACAGATAATGTCTTATCTACCTTCTTATTTGCTAAATAAATTAACTCGCTGCGCAGTTCATGCTTATTTAATTCATGAGATGTTGCAAGTAATCTCTCAATCTCTTGAAAATAAGGCGAAGATGTTTTGCCTACGTAAATTTTTGGATAAACCTGTTCCTCATGAACTTCTTCTTTTGTCAATAATTCTTCAAATAGTTTTTCTCCTGGACGAATTCCCGTGTATGCAATGTCAATATCATCCAAACTATAACCAGATAAGGTAATTAAATTTTTAGCTAAATCAACAATTCTCACAGGCTTTCCCATATCTAAAACAAATACTTCGCCACCTTTTGCTAATGCTCCAGCTTGAATAACAAGTCGAGACGCTTCTGGAATCGTCATAAAATAGCGAACCATTTCTGGATCTGTAACGGTCACAGGTCCTCCTGCTTCAATTTGCTTCTTAAAAAGAGGAATAACACTCCCTCTGCTTCCAAGCACGTTTCCAAAGCGGACGGCTACAAATGTTGTTGCACTCTGTTCATTCATATATTGAACAATGGATTCAGCTAGTTTTTTTGTTGCTCCCATAACGCTTGTCGGATTTACGGCTTTATCTGATGAAATCATGACAAATGTGTTCACGTGATTATCACTGGCAGCTCTTGCTACGTTTATCGTGCCAATAACATTGTTTTTTACAGCTTCCTCTGGATTATGTTCCATAAGTGGAACATGTTTATGAGCGGCGGCATGATACACGACGTCAGGAGCATAGTGTTTCATCACACGCATCATTTTTTCAGCATCTTGAATATCTGCAATTTCTGTTATAAAAAGCGTTTTCGTAGTGGGGAATTGTTCTTTTAGCTCTACGCTAATCGAATAAATACTGTTTTCTCCGTGTCCCAATAAGATTAATTGCTTAGGCGCAAACCCTGTAATTTGTCTAGCGATTTCAGAACCAATGGATCCACCAGCTCCCGTAATGAGAACCGTTTTATTTGTTACGTACTTGGCCACGCTTTGCATGTCCATATCTACAGGCTCTCTTCCCAACAAGCTCTCTATCTTCACATCTTGAAATTGATTGACTGATACTTTCCCAGTTACCAAATCTTCAAGCATTGGAAGTGTCTGAGTTTTCACTCGTGTTTTAACACAAGCTTTTGATATGCGATGTAACTGCTTTTTTGTTAAAGAAGGAATTGCAATTATGATATTGTCAATTTTTAAATCACTAACAACCCAATCAATGCTGTCCAAGCCTCCTACAACTCTTACAC
Source organism: Bacillus sp. VT 712 (assembly GCF_001614195.1). NCBI lineage: Bacteria > Bacillati > Bacillota > Bacilli > Caryophanales > Bacillaceae > Bacillus > Bacillus sp. VT 712. The sequence continues at coordinate 49,282 of NZ_LWBK01000010.1, forward strand.
CTAAAATATCAAGGTGTTGCTTGCTTACGTTATCATCAATAAACGCAACAGGATAAAGCTCACTTTGTTTGTTTTTTACTAGCTGTCGCACAACCATGGTGCCGGCAGAGCCTGCGCCTACAATTAGTGTTCGTTTTTTCTTTTGCTTTTCTTTATTTAAAGAATCTAAATAAACACGCCACACAAATCGTGACCCCCCAATAAGCAAAAGATGCAAAAGCCACGTTATTAATAAAAGTCGAACATGAACGGTCTGTATAATCACTTGTTGAAACACACAGGCCAGCATAACTGAGTAAGAAACAGCTTTTAAAATGATAACGAGCTCCCCTACGCTTGCATACTCCCATGATTTATAATATAAGCCCAATTTAATAGCGAACAGATGGTGCCCAAGCAGCAATACTAGTGAACTCATCCATATTTCAGCAGTTACTATATGAAAGTCACTATTAACAAGAAATCTACTAATGAAGATTGTCATGAAAACAATACATGAATCGATGACGATAAATAGTGATAATCTCTGTCTGTGCGTCATGAATTGATCCCTTTCTTTCTGGAATTAATATAATAAAGTTCTTATGTATAAAGTTCTTATGTATAAAGTTCACACTATACTTCATACATAAAAACTTTATTTAAACTAAATAGGCATCTAACCTATCCTCACACCACACTTTTGACGACTAGCGTCTAAGGTTTTGTAACCCACAGCACGGTCGAGTGTCTCCATTGATACAGGTAAGTAGACATCACCTCGTTCTTTATAAAGAACATTTGTATACTTATTTTTCATTAATAATCGTTCCTACTAGCTTTGCATGCGCTAAATCTAAAATATTTTTCGCTTCAATCAATTGCTGAGGTTTGATCTTTCCCTGCTTAAGTACAAGTACAACCCCATGACACCGGTTAGCCATTAACCTTGTTTCCGTAAAATCTAATACGGACGGTGAGTCAATAATCACTACATCGTAGCGATTAACAATAATTTGCATAAGTCGAATCATTGTGTCGCTTCCCAAAAGCTCTGCTGGATTATAAGATGGTTTACCGCTCGTTAAAATTTCAAGCTGACCGATGGCGGGCTGATATATAGCCTCTACTAAATCAGCGGTTCTTTCTAGTACATCTGTAAGCCCAACTTTATTAGACAGCTTAAAAATTGTATGGATGAACGGAGAGCGGAGATTGGCATCAATTAATAACACTCTTTGCTTTTGAGCAATAGAAGTCGCTAGATTCGCTGCAATCATTGATTTTCCAGTTCCTTGCTCTGCAGATGTAATTAACAGCAAGTAGTTCTTTTTCTCTTTCATTAAAAATTGAATATTGGTTCTAATTGTTCGAAACTGATCTGAAATTAAAGAGTTTGGATTTGAGTAAGCAATTAGACTTTGTTTTTTAAAAGCGGATGATTGACTTTTTTTACTTAGCATCAGCAGCTTCTCTCCTTACTTCCATTTCTTTCGCTCGTTTTTTATTAATAGATAAATTTTTCTTATTCATACTTGAGATTACGCCGAGAACTGGAACACCGAGAATATCTTCAATCTCACTATGCTTTCGTAGCGTTACATCTAAAGAGTCCAATAAGAATGCCAAACCCACACCAACTGCTAATCCAAACAAAAAGGTAAAAATAATTGTACGACTTTGGGATTCATTGATGGGATAAGGGTTTTCTTTTGCACCGGATAATAGCTGTACATCTTTAAATTTTAAGATGGAAGCAATTTCATTTTTAAAAACGCGAGCCGTTGTATCCGCAATACTTACTGCCCTTTGTGGAGTCGAGTCAACAACTGAGATGCTCACAACTTGAGATTCGTCAATCCTTGTAACTTGTATTTGATTCGCAATCGACTCTGGAGATTTTTGTAGCCTTAACTCTTCTTTTACTTTTTGCATCATGATAGGATCTTTAATCATGACCATTAACGTTTTCATGTATTCACTATCTGTATTAATAATAATTCGTGTTGATGTTTGATAAAGAGGGGAGCTATTTAAGCCGCTGTAGATAACGCCAATCATTGTAGTAATAGCCGTAATGATTAGAATGACCCAGACTCTTTTCTTTAACACATCATAATATTCCTTTAAATTAATTTCTTTGTCACTTTTACCTCTTTGAAAGGTTTGTATATTCTCACTCTTCATGCTAACCACCCTTATTATGCATGTTCAACAAGAATATTGTTCTCTATAAAGAACATGTCAATATAATGTTTTTTTTTTTATCATTTATGCTCAGTGGGTGTTCGGTTCTTTCATAATTGACAACAGGATTCCTTCTTGCATCATTTTTTCAATATGAATGATAACTGGAATTAGAGATGTTGTAGGCCCAACCAACTCAGGACCTGTTTGTTCAACCCACAAGTGATATGAAAAGCGAAGCATACGGTACAGCTTCTTTTCAACGAGGGCTATGTAGTACTTAGGCTGATAGATCTTTGCATGATGGTTAAAAATAGAAAAGAAATGACTGAAGTAACCTTGACGCTGATAGTTTAGATGTAAACAAAGTTTATCTATTTCCCAGGATCACTACATGCTGTGGTTTATAAAACCAGAAGATGACCTTGCGAACAACGTAACAAGGCCATCTAGCTGTTATTAGCTGTCTAAGTCATTGTTGGAAGAATCTTTTGATGGCTTGTCTTCCCAACCTTTTAATGTCATTTTGACTTCTAACACTTCAACCGTTGGCGTATTCCATTCTTTTTTCATTTTAATCCTCCTTTATATGCTTTTGTTTCATAACTGCTCATGTACCTCATAAACAAGTAAATAAGAGCAAAAAACACATGTGTTCTTTATAAAGAACACATGTGAATCTTATCACTTTAACATTTTATTGTCAATAATCTTTCGTTATTTTCTGAATTTAAACACCATCTCATTTATTTTTTAAGCAGCTTATTGATTAGTGCGCTGCCACTTTTGAAACTCTAAAAACTGCTTAAATTGTTCTTTACTAACTCCGGAATGTGCCGCTTCTTTTGCAAGCTCTACCCATTCTGCGTCTAACTGTGATTCATCTTTATCACTGGTACCATTGATAAGCGTCTCAACATTAACATTTAATACATTCGACACTTTTGTTAAAAACTGAATTGAAGGATTAAGCTGAATGCCACGCTCTACCGATGAAATATAAGATTTAGCTACCCCAGCTCGTGTAGCAAGTTCGGTTAAAGACATTCCTTTTTTTCCTCTTAACTCTCTAATACGCTGACCAATTTCCATTGTCATCACCCTTAACTGTTACTGTTAAGAGCATTATAACATATTTTCTTTTCCATTACTTATTTTCAAAATACCGATTGTGACAACTGCTACAATTCAGTTTATGTTGACGATTTTTTATTTTACAGGCGTTTTCCACCACCGATATAAATCGACGCAGCTACCCACTAACAAACCACTGAATAGACCGAGCGGTAAAACTGCCATTTCTTCGTATACAACCCCTTCAATAAAGAGCCCAGAAATACAGCCAAATAAAACTCCTACAAAGGTATAATGTCCAAATAAACCCGCTTTCACCACGATAAAAACCTCTTTCTAATTTTTAAAAATAAGTCGATAAACTCACTATTAGTATAAATTACTCATTATCGCGTGTATAGCATTTTAAACAGTGATCCTGTTATTTTATAAAAAACTGCCTCATACAAACAGCTTTTTGTTAGCTAGTTAAAACTTACCTCTTTAATCTTCCAAGTACCACTGGTTGAAGGTTTTTCTAATTTAAAGCTCACTGTTAAGCTTCTTTGACCTTCACCTCTCTCAACTGCAATAGTTGAAACATTTACTGCTCCCTTTACGATTAAGGGCTGTGTTTCTATCACTGATTGAATTTCTTCTTGTTTGTAATGTAATGCTTCAATCTTTTCCACTTTTGAATAGACTTTTTCTAGCTGTTTTTTACCTACCGCTGCTTTCAACAGTATATCATCTCTTTGTTTTACTCCAATTAAGAAAAGCTGAATGAGTTGTTCTGGTGTAGCTGTAGAAACAAATTTCTCAAGATTATCTCCGGCTTTTAACACCATCATTTGATGATCTGGGTCAGCATGATTTCGTTTATGAGTAGTGCTGCCTAAAAAATGAATGCAAAAATGTCCTGGAAATCCGTTATCTAGCGCCCCGGCCCCGTGTGGTATACCATTCATCGATGCAGCTATAAGCTGTCCTTTTACAGGAATCAGAACTGCTTTTCTATTCCAGCTCCAATGATTGTCATAGATGTATTTCATAACGGCTGTATCGGTTCTTGTTAACGGTTGTACATCTGCATGCTTGTTTCCCGCTCGCCGCTGCACGTTAAAGGATAAACCTGTATCCATATCAATTACCGTAAATTTCTTGCCTTTAAGAAGTAAATGTTGGGCTTCTTTCCATGGTATAATTTTACCTTTTTGTACTGCGCCATAATAAGTTAAAGGATGATTTTTTGCTTTTGCACTTGCTTGAGTCGGCGTAATAAGACTTATAAACAATAAAATAATGAAATATTTGTTCATACATAAACCTCTTTCATGTACATTTTAGCTTTATTAATATACGACAGTTTATGTATTTTATAATTGGCACTTAATAACTAAAAGAAACCTTTATTCGGTTACATGAAATTGTTATGCTTCCTTATACTAACATCGGGAGGGAAATGCGTATGAAACTAACTTGGATGTTAGGTCTTATGTTGGTTGCTCATCCAACTGCGGTATCAGACCATTTGTTATTAACCGATGACAATAAACCAATTACAACCATTAATCGTGCAGATATTCAAAGTGATATTCCAGGCGTTCCACTTATTGATGATGATAAATACGACATGCTATTGAAAAAAATTCAGCCTATTGTGTATAAACCACCTGTTAATGCAAAGCTTGATCGTGCGGGCAACATCATTTCTGAGCAGCCTGGCTCACAGCTTAACAGCGTATTATTTAAAGAAGAGTTTTACAGAACCTTTTATAATCATTCACAACCATCCATTAAGATTCCAAAGGTGGTTATTTATCCTAAAGTGGACAGCGAACTGTTAGCATCCGTACGGTCCAAGCAAATTAGTCATTATTATACTTATTTTAATACGCATAATAAAAACCGCTCACACAACATTTCTTTAGCTACAGAAGCCATTAATAATCAAGTTATTTTTCCTGGAGAAACGTTTTCGTTTAATCGTACTGTGGGGCAACGAACAAAAGAAAAAGGCTATCTTCCTGCTAAAATTATCGTGCGTGGTGAATTTTCAGAAGGAATTGGGGGTGGCATTTGTCAAGTTTCCTCAACCTTGTTTAACGCCGTTGATCGTGCGGGATTGGAAGTAACTCAGCGATTTTCACATAGCAAAACGGTTCACTATGTTCCACCGGGAAGAGATGCCACTGTAAGCTGGTACGGTCCTGACTTCAATTTTCGAAACAACTATGACCAACCGCTCCTTATTCGCGCTTATGCAAAGGGAAGTACAGTAATCATTATGCTACTTTCAACAAATGATCTTCGCTACGAACCAAAAAGTGTACCAAGTATTCAAAAAGAAGACCTCGTCCCATCAGCAGTTGACTAAGTAAAAAGATGTGTTCTGCATGCTATATTGAACACATCTTTTTAGTAAAGAGAGAGCTGTACGCAAACAGCAATCCATTCTTCACCACTCCATTATCTTTTCTTATTTTTTTAGAATAAGAGATAAAAATGGAGAGTTTTTATCTCTGTATTACGTCTAATCCGCTGATGTATCATCTTAATGATTATTTAGAACATATATTTATTGGCTTGAATTGCATCTTCTACAGAATAGTCTTCAAGAGGTAGCTCAATTTCTTGTCCGAGCGCAAGCTTAGCAAGCTGTGATCCTAAATAAGGTCCTACTGTTAAACCTGATGCTCCAAGTCCATTTGCTAAAAAGACGTTTGAATGTGACGGAACGGCCCCGATAATTGGTAAGAACCCTGGCGTAAACGGTCTGAATCCTACGCGAATTTCATCTATTGCTCCGTCGGCTAATCCAGGTGCTATCTCTAATGCTTTATTAAGCACTTCATAAACCCCACCAGCTGTTACCCGGTAATCAAAGCCCGTGTCGTTTTCATGTGTTGCCCCAATTACAATCTTACCTTGTTCAAAAGCGAGAATATATTGGTCATTGGGTGGCATCACAACAGGTAAAGAACCGGTGTCTTCTTCGTCAAGCTGCAAATGCATAATTTGGGCTTTTTGATACGTAACTTGTAAATCAATCCCAATCGGTTCAAATAGCTCTCTTGCCCAAGCTCCCGCCGTAACGATAACATAATCTGCTTCAATAGTAGCTGAACTTGTAAGAACTCCTCTTATTTTTTTACCTTTATATAGAAGTTTGGCTTCATCATGAATGAGTTTTGCTCCATGTTTTTTGGCCCCTGCAAGCAGAGCTTCACACAATGCTCTTCCATTAACGCGAGCAGCTCCGCTAATGTGAACAGATTGAAAGCCATTTTGTAAAAAGGGAAACTCCCGTTGAGTTTTATCTTCTAGCAAGCGACTGATATCACCAATTTCAGGCGCATCTTCACGTCGCTTGTAAGCCCGCTCTTGCATTTTATCAAGTTTATTTTCATCTGTATGAATACTGATCGCTCCAACCTTTTTATAGCCTGTATTTGTTTCTCCATCCGCTTCTAAGCTTGCAATTAAGTCTTGATAATATTTTGCACCGTACTTAGCTAAACGGTACCAAGCTTTATTACGACGCTGTGACAGCCATGGGCATACAATTCCTGCAGCTGCATCTGTTGCTTGTCCATCATGCTTTTTGTCTACAACCGTTACATCCGCTCCTGATTTGGCTAAATGATAAGCAGTTGATGCTCCTAATATTCCTGCTCCGATAACGATATATGTACTCATTTATTAACATTCCTTTATTCTCTATTAGTCATTAGTTGATGAAGATGGTGCTTCACCACTTTGTTCTTTAATTCGTTTATCGATTGCTTCCTTTGTTTGCTTACGAACCTGACCTTTTCGCTCATACTCGTTTTGGTAATAATCTTTAACCGTTTGATAGCGCTCTTTAATGAGGTCACGATAAACTTCGGCTTCTTTTTTATTTTTAAACTTATTTTCTTGTTCTAAAAAGCGACCAGCCTTTTGCATCCTTAAATCTGTATATAATAACCTTGTTGATACACCATTGACCGCAAACAGGGCTTGACTAAAGATTTTATTGCTTGTAAACATGGCTTGCTGCAAATTTCCTGACTCCCACTGAGCCCATTCCCATGCTAAGCGCAGCTACTACGTTTTTCATGCTTTCGCGTCCCCTTCATACTATATCATCCATATGGTAACATAAAACAGCTCTCCGAAATCCATTTTTTGTATAATGAAAATTCGAGCTACTGCTTTATCTACTGCCTTCGAAGTCAATTAAACTATGATCTGCTAGAGAAAGGAAGGTGACTATATGAAACAAATTAAAGTTAATCAATACGATGCGTTTAGTAGAAAACCACATAAGGGAAACCCTGCAGGAGTCGAGTGTCCTACGCTCCATTCCACCCTGTTTCCAACATTGTTTTTCACAATCAGCAAAAAACCTGAACGATTAAAAGTTATGAACTCTCAATCGTTCAGGTATAGTAGAGGCTGAACTACTTATGTCTCAGTCTCTTTCCTATGTAAAAACTTATGAGAAAACAGCTTGAACGCTCATCACCGTTACAGTTAACACAAGCACTAAATTTCCAAGAATTAACCAGGTCTTCACGCTCCCACGCTTTCCTTTAATCGCTGTAATAAGTCCAGCTACTGGGAGTAACGCCATTAGGATGACCCAAATTTTTCGAATAATTCCTGATTCTAAATAAAATCCTACTTGTACCATTGTAAATAAAACAATTGTCAGTACAAACAGTAGGCCCGGAATAAATAAATGTACGCCTCTTGGCCTTGGTGAATAGTACAAAACATCACTTTCTTTCTATATATAATTTTAGCTAACAACAACGTTATCATTTACCAAAGTTTTTGACAACTTGTCAGACAAAGTTGTTAACAAAATTTAATAAAAAATCATTAGTGCTTGGTTTCTTCAAATGGAAATTCCTCTGTTGTATGAATAATCCCTTTCAAATATGATTTATCCAAAGGTTTACCTTCTATCCATTCTTTAAATGAAAAGATGAAAGGCTCAGCTGACCGACCAATTCCAACTGCTACTTGCAGCGTATGAGGTTCATATGCAACCGTATGCAACGTTCCAGCTGAATTTTTATAGTCTTCTTTAAAGACTCCGTAGGCTGGATCATTAAAAACTCGATACGAATCTCGTATGGATAGCGCTTGGTCAATCTGGTTCCGAATATTCTCTAAACGCTCTGTTGATTCAACGAGGTGATGACGATTCTCTTCGACTAATTCATGAAAATGATTTGTACAAGCCATCGTAGCTCCTCTCAATACGCGCACTCCTCTACCTGATGCCTCCACAACAGCTGCATTCCCACTTCGATCATAAAGTGAATAGTTAAATGCATGCCTGTGGGGTGCTCTCTCTAAAACAGCTATCGCTTCTTCCGTTGTTTCGCATGATTCCAAAATAAAACGAGCTAACGTGCAGCAAATGAAGCCACCTGTCTGCCTGCGACGATTGACAAAATGGTAGCCGACTACAAGGCCTTTTTCGTTCATACCATCCATACGACCAATCATTCTAGTTCCAAATCCTACGCTAGCAAAGCCTTGGTCGGGTTGAAAGAGTAAAAACCTTCCTTCATATGTTTTAGGGTGATAGTCATAGTTACGCACATACACTCCGTTTTGCATAAGAGCAGAACACCCTGTTTTATCCCAGTTTTGTTGATAGCCACTGTATTCATGAACAATATCTTCAAGCGACCATTCTAGCCCTTCACTCAATCCTTCTAACTCACTCCACAAGCCTGGTGCAAACAAATCATAATACGTTTTAGCCTGACGTTGATTAGCCTCATAGCTTCGAATCGATCGCTTTCTTCTTTTCAAATGATTCTCTTCAAGCTTTGTGCCCTTATGCAGTAACCCTTGTAGCATACCAAGGTTATAATAAGATCCTCTTCCCTGGATAATCTCTACCTTTATTTCTTTCATTCCTTTTCACCTCATTTAATCTACTATTATTTTGCAGGAAATGAACATTGCTTTGCAACTTTCAACCCTCATACAAGACGTCCAAATGGAATAAGGTTAAATAGTGAGGGTTTGGAATTAGTAAATATTAATTTGAGGTGATGACTCATGCTACAAGAAAAAACAGCAAAAGAAATCCATTATTATATACAAAAAATTCAAGGCAGACAGTCAGCTGATGGTTCATTTCAGTATTGCTTTGAAGGTGGCGTTATGACTGATTCTTTCCTAATTATGCTATTGCGAAGCATCGAACACCCAAACCAGAAGCTTGTTGAAAAGCTTACAAAACGAATTGTTTCAAAACAAAACAAAGATGGCGTTTGGACTTTACACGATGATGAAAAGCCAAACCCCTCTGCGACTCTTCAAGCCTACGCAGCCCTTTTATATTCTGGCTTCTATACGCGCGAAGATCGCGTTCTTCGAAAAGCAGAAGCTTACCTCATTGAAACCAATGCGCTATCAAAGGCTCATTTTATGACAAAATGGATGCTCGCAGCAAACGGATTGTACGACTGGCCTTCGTTATTTTATTTACCGCTTTCGTTTCTAGTTGTTCCGCCTAACGCTCCACTTAGCTTTTATAATTTAAGCGCTTATGCACGCATTCATTTTATTCCAATGATGATCGTTGCCAATAAAAAATTTTCAGTGACATCTAAGCATACCCCTTCTCTCAGCCATTTACTCACAAGGTCAGAGGAACTGGATATGCAACGAAATGTTCGAGCATCACCATTTCTTAAGCAAGTGAAACATTTGACATCCCTTCCATCTTACATTCATCGACTTGGGTATCAAGCTGCTGAGCGCTACATGCTCGATCGATTAGAAGATGATGGGACGCTATACAGTTACGCTAGTGCTACATTTTTTATGATTTACGCTCTTTTAGCGCTTGGATATAAGCGTAATTCTCCAATTGTTCAACGGGCCGTTGAGGGAATTTACGGATTAGCTAGTGAATGCTCCACTTATACACATATTGAAAATTCTACGTCAACCGTATGGGATACAGCTCTTTTAACTTATGCACTTCAAGAAGCCGGTCTATCTTGGAAAGACCCCATGATAAGAAAAGCGACTTCCTATTTACAGCAAAAACAACATTCTCGCTTTGGAGATTGGCGTGTTCACAACCCAGGTATTCAACCAGGTGGATGGGGATTTTCACATAACAACACCATCAACCCTGATTTAGATGATACTTCAGCTGCAATTCGTGCACTAACAAGTCGAGCCTCAGACGATCCTTCCTATTTCCATTCGTGGCAAAAAGGAATCAACTGGCTGTTATCGATGCAAAATCGAGACGGTGGGTTCGCTGCCTTTGAAAAAAACACTGATAGCACATTGTTTACGTATCTACCCCTTGAAAATGCGGAAGATGCGGCTACAGATCCCGCAACTGCGGATTTAACAGGCCGAGTACTAGAATGCCTTGGGTCATTTGGAGGCATGAACAAAAATCACCCAAAAATTCAAGCAGCCGTTGATTGGTTATTTGACAATCAAGAAGAGAATGGCAGCTGGTATGGTCGATGGGGAGTTTGCTATATATACGGTACATGGGCAGCCGTTACGGGCCTTTTAGCAGTAGGTGTTTCAAAACACGATAAGCAGATTGTAAAAGCAATTAACTGGCTTAAGAGCATCCAGCGTTCAGATGGCGGCTGGGGAGAATCATGCTCTAGTGCGAAATACAAGCGCTATATACCATTATCGTTTAGTACACCTTCTCAAACGGCTTGGGCTATAGATGCACTACTAAGCGTCTGTCCAAAAACAAACCAAGAAATAATAGATGGTGTTTCCTTTTTACTTAATCGCTCAGAACAAACTATACAGCAACGGAACTATCCGACCGGTATAGGACTTCCCGGGCAATTTTATATTAACTATCACAGCTATAATGACCTTTTTCCATTATTAGCTCTTTCTCATTATCAAGCAAAGGCTTAAAAAAGAGTTTGGGACATAACAAAATGATTGCTTCTAAGAGACGAACACTAGCTGTTCCAATCTCTTTAGTTTGTCTCAACACGTTCGTTCCATTGCGCTACGGCCACTCGCTTTCCGCGGGGAGGAACCTGAGCTTCCTCGCTGCGCTGCGGGATCTCCGTTTTCCCTCTCTTTCCCGCAGGAGTCGAGTGTCCTATGCTCCATTCCACCCTGTTTCCAACATTGTTTTCACAATCAACAAAAAATCTGAACGATTAAAAGTGAGAAACTCTCAATCGTTCAGGTTTATCATTGGCTGAATTACTTATGTCCCAGCCTCTTTTCATTTGAAAATTCTATATTTTCAATAGGTAACTTTTTCTTTTAGCGATAGCCATGTACGGTCTTTTATTTTTTGAACTAATACTTCCTGTTCAAAGAACGCAGAAAGCCGATCCTCCGTTAACAAATCAGCTGTTTTGCCAGCCGAAAACACTCGTCCTTCTTTCATTAGCATAGTATGGGTAAAGCAGGATAAGATTTCCTCTACATGATGCGTCACATAAATAAGAGTTGGACCATCTGGTTCTATCGCAATCTGCTGGATTAACAATAGTAATTGCTCTTTAGCTAAAAGGTCTAAACCTGTACACGGCTCATCTAGAATAAGAAGCTTTGGAGACGCCATCAATGCGCGTGCAATTAACACTCGTTGACGCTCACCTTGAGATAAGGTGCGATATAGTTGATTTGCAAAGTGCTGGCACTTAAGCTGCTTGAGCAGTTGGTTTGCACGTTTTATCTCTTCTTGAGTTACGCTTTCATACAATCCAATTGAAGCAAACTTACCGCTTAAAACAATCGTGATTGCCGTTTCATCCTCAGGAAATCTCTGTTGTAACGACGAACTGACCCAGCCAATTTCTTTGCGCATTTCTGGCAAATTAGTTGCACCAAACGTATGATTTAAAATCGTTGCTTCTCCTTTAGTTGGCCATATGTATCCATTTATAACGTTTAAGAGCGTTGTTTTGCCACAGCCATTTAAGCCTAGTAAACACCAATGCTCGTTTTGATTGATTTCCCACGATATGTCGTTTAGCAGCAATTTGTTTTCGCGTATAAGTGAAATATTTGTTAATTCTACAATATTAGTCAACTGACACCCCTCCAGCTTGAATTGAATAAACATCAATAGGTTTATCCCACTTTATAATCTGCTTTTCTTTTTTCATTCCTATTTTTACCACTACTTTTCGCGATGCGTGATGCTCTGGATCAATTAAAGCTGTAATCCTCGTTAACCCAAGGTTTTGAAACCCGTGGTTAATACAACTTTGAGCCGCTTCGGTTGCATAGCCTTTCCCCAAAAAATCTTGAAGAAATAAATACCCTAACTCTACTTCTATGGTGCCATCAACCTTTTGCAACAACAAGCCACACTGCCCGATAATTTGTTTTCCCCCCTTTTTTTCTACGGTCCACAAACTAAAGCCGTAGGACATATCATGATTTTGGACAGATTGAATCCACAGCTTGGTTTCATCCATGCTTTTTGTATGAAGATAGAATTTCATCGCTTTTGGATCATTAAATATTTGAAACAGCGCTTGATCATCAGACGCTTTCATCTTTCTTAAAATTAACCGCTCTGTTTCTATTATAGCAAGATTCATCGCTCGACTCCTTTTTAAGTTTATGATGATAAATACAGTTTGCGAAATGCCTTAGGGGTTAATTTTTCATATTTCTTAAACTGCTTAATAAAATAGCTGACATTTTCATATCCAACAAATGCTGCAACTTCTGAGACAGACATTTGGCTATGTTTAATTAAGAGCTCCTTCGCTTTTTGAATGCGCACTCGCGTAACGTATTCGATTGGTCTTAAACCAAAAGCTTGCTGAAATAAAAGGCACGTATACTGAGGCGTTACGTTTAAAGAGTGAGCAATAGCATCTAGGGTTACAACACTAGCATACGAACCTTCAATATAATCAATGGCAGGCTGAAGCTGCGCGTGGTGCTCATGTCTCGTTTTTCTTTCAGACAGCAAGCAGTCATTTTGTAAATGAAGTAAAAAGCTATAAATTAACTCAGAAGCCTTTAAGCTACTTGATGATCCTTTGCTTTCGAACGCTGTAATCATATCATTTAGCTTTTGCAAAAGCGTTTCAGCATACGTTACCTTAACCTTTGTTGAGTTTAGCAAGCCAAATGTTCGAAGAGTTTCATTGATTTGTGCTCCATTAAACGAAACCCACCATACTTCCCACTGTTCACTTAAAGGATAATATTCATGCGGAACATGAGGAGTTAGAAAAAAACCTTCATTCTGTTCAATTGTATACGCTTCGTTATTCACACAAAGCTTCCCCTTCCCACTCATACACTGAATCCACTGAAAGTCTGGAAACTCGTGTTCACGTGCGATATGAACTTGATGTTTCCAGTACCCTACGCTTGAGACATAAAAGGGTAGGCTAATATCTAACTCTGTTAGTGTTGGAAAAATTGCTTTATCCATTTAACTCCCTCTCCTGCTCATCATTCTTCATATGAATTTTGTTATATTTTTTTAAAATTGTCTGATTGATTCGCTTTTTAGTAAGCGTTATCATATTCATATACCATTATAAATGAATAAGGGATGGATGAACATGTTAAAAACAATTAAAAAATTCAGCTATACTCCACCAGCAAACGGGTTTCCTGAATGGAATAACAATCCTGAAATTTTCCAATTAAATCGCTTACCAGCTCATGCAAATACGACAATTTATCAAACGCCAGAACAAGCCTTACACTCTAATACCTCATCTTCTTACTATCAGTCTTTGAATGGAGATTGGAAGTTTCAGTGGGTACCGCGCCCTGATGAACGCATTATGGATTTCTATCGCAAAGATTTTGATCATAGCGCGTGGGAATCCATTTCGGTCCCTTCCCACTGGCAGCTTCAAGGAGACGATTACCCACAATATACAAACGTGACGTATCCTTGGATACATCATGATGATATTAAAGCACCTTTTGCACCAACTAACTATAATCCTGTAGGACAATACACGCGCACTTTTACAGTAGATAAAAGTTGGAACAATCAGCCTATCTATCTTAGTTTTCAAGGAGTAGAATCCGCTTTTTATGTATGGGTAAACGGTGAACTAGTCGGATACAGTGAAGATAGCTTTACGCCTGCTGAGTTTGATTTAACTCCTTATATTCAAGAAGGTGAAAATAAACTAGCTGTAGAGGTATATCGTTGGAGCGATGCTAGTTGGCTTGAAGATCAAGATTTTTGGCGAATGAGCGGAATTTTTAGAGACGTTTATCTATACTCTACTCCTCCAGTTCATATTGTTGACTTTACCGTCCGCGCACAGCTAGATGACAAATATGTGAACGGAAAGCTAACGATTTCTGCTGATATTACGAATTATATCGAACAAATTGCTGAAAACGTAACGCTTGAAGCCATGCTTTATGATGCTGAGCTTAAAGAAGTGCTGAATCAGCCATTGCAAACATCTCTTTCAGTACATGAACAAGAGACTGCTTTGCTTGAAGCAGGCATTGCCTCACCAAACAAATGGAGTGCAGAAAGCCCTTATCTCTATACGCTTGTGCTAACCTTGAAAGGTGGAGACGGAAACGTAATTGAAGCACAAAGCTGCAAGGTTGGATTTCGTACATTTGAATTAAAAGATGGATTAATGAAGATTAACGGCGAAACAATTGTTTTCAGAGGCGTAAACCGCCATGAGTTTTCTGCGACGAAAGGTAGAGCCGGCATTACAAAAGAAGATATGCTCCATGATATTTTATTAATGAAGCAGTTTAATATTAACGCAGTGCGCACCTCTCACTACCCTAATGCTTCAGGCTGGTACGAACTTTGCGATGAGTATGGCCTTTATGTAATTGACGAGACAAATCTGGAGACTCACGGGACATGGAGCTACCTGCAAGAAGGGGAACAAGATGCAATCCCGGGAAGTAAGCCTGAATGGAAAGAAAATGTTTTAGATCGCTGTCGCTCTATGTACGAACGTGACAAAAACCACTCTTCTATTGTCATTTGGTCACTTGGAAACGAATCGTTTGGTGGGGAAAATTTCAAGCATATGTATGATTTCTTCAAGCAAAAAGATGATACGCGCCTCGTACATTATGAAGGAATATTCCATCACCGAGATTACGATGCATCTGATATCGAAAGCACGATGTACATTAAGCCGGCCGACATTGAAAAATATGCGCTGATGAACCCTAAAAAGCCTTATCTTCTCTGTGAATATAGCCATGCAATGGGGAATTCGTGCGGTAACTTAGCTGATTATTGGAATATTATTAATCAATACCCTATCTTACAAGGCGGCTTCATTTGGGATTGGCGAGACCAAGCTCTTGAAACAACAACAAAAGAAGGAATTACTTATTTAGCATACGGTGGTGACTTTGGAGAAAGTCCACATGATGGCAATTTTAGCGGTAACGGACTTTTATTTGCTAATGGTGACGTGACGCCAAAGCTGTATGAAGTTAAAAAATGCTATGAAGCTGTATCATGGAAGGCTACTGATCTTAGACAAAAAACCTTTACTGTCCCAAATGATTACTTGTTTACAAATTTAAAAGATTATGAGTTTACGCTTACAGTGACAAAAAATGGTGAAGACATTTATAACTATTCGTTTATAGTAGATGTAAAACCTCAAACAACAAAAGAGATTCAATTACCGTTGGATGATTATAAAAAATCCCAAAACGATGATGAATTTATTGCTACTCTATCAATGAAATTAAAAAGCCAGACCAAGTGGGCTGACAAAGGTCATGAAGTAGCATTTGAACAGTTTATTCTACCGGCACAAGTTGCTTCACAACCTGCAGCTGAGACAAAAGCGCCACGTGCTATAAAAGATACATGCCAAGAAATTACGATTAAAGCTGACTCTGCTACCCTTACATTTAACAAAGAATCTGGGTTGTTAACTTCTTATTTATGTAAAGATACCGAATTATTGCTAGATGGATTGCAGCCAAACTTTTGGAGAGCAGTAACGGATAACGACCTGGGTAACAAACTTCAAGAGCGCTGCCAAGTTTGGAGAGAAGCAAGCCTTAACAGAGAGTTGGAATCGTTCAGTGTACAAGAACAGCAAAACCATATAGCTATTACCACACGCTTTTGCTTTCATGCGCTTGAAAATACAACCTGTGAAATTGTGTATAAAGTAGATAACAGCGGACAGGTTGCCATTCGTCAAACTCTCGTTCCGAGCAAGACGCTGCCTGAAATTCCTGAATTCGGCTTACGCTTTACTATGCCAAAAGAATTTAACCAGCTCTCTTGGTACGGAAGAGGACCTCATGAAAATCATTGGGATCGCAACACAGGAGCAAAGGTTGGTTATTATACAAGTGATGTAAAGTCACAGGTAACACCTTATTTACGTCCACAGGAATGCGGGAATAAAACGGACGTTCGTTCAGCACGCGTTCTCAATGAAAACAGCGTTGGTTTCTCAATTAAGGGTACACCAACCATTGAATTAAGTGCATTACCGCACACTCCGTTTGAACTTGAAAGCTATGATCATCATTACAAGCTGCCTGTTAGTGATAAAACGTCCATTCGCATTAACTATAAGCAAATGGGTGTAGGCGGTGACGATAGCTGGGGAGCAAAAACGCATCCACAGTATACGCTATACGCTAACCGTTCATATGTGCATGAATTTATGCTGAAACCAATGGTTTAATTACCTAAAAGGTCTGGGCCATACGTATGTTAGCTAACGAGATATCCAAACTGTTGAAAGTTAAACACTTTTGATCGTTTGGATGTCTTTTATTAGTTCCAAAAACAAGTTAAAAACTAGTGGAATGAAGCACTAGAAGAAAGCCTGAGACCTCGCAACGCAAGCGAGAAGGCTCAGGTTCCTCCCTGCGGAAAGCGAGTATCTGCAGCGCAATGGAACAAACCATACTTAACTCCTGCTTCTATTCATGCCAACTTATTTTTAAAATATGGTTGATTTCTACTTGATTACCTGGCAAGCTTAAGGAGGAACTAAAATTTAGAAGAAAGAATAAATAGGTGAACACATGATCGAAATTAAGGCCTCAACATTAAGTGATGGTGAATTTAATCGCGGGGTATTTGCAACGCAAGATATTAAAAAAGGTGATTTAATCCACGAAGCACCTGTTATTGCTTACCCTAACGAAGAACATGAACATATTGAAAAAACGCTTTTAGCAGATTATTCATTTGAATATGGCATTAATCATTCTGCTATTTTATTAGGCTATGGGATGCTATTTAATCACTCTTATACCCCTAATGCTACTTATGAAATTAACTTTGATAAACACGTATTCGAGTTTTATGCCTATACAGACATTAAAGCTGGGGATGAAGTGTTAATTAACTATAACGGAGACGTTGACGACCAAGAACTGCTTTGGTTTGATAAGGAAGAAGAATAAAAGAACAGCCTGAGCTTTTTCTCAGGCTGTTTTCTTATTCCGTAATGGTAATCTGATCTTGGTCCTTACTTTCTACCCCTTCACTAAAAGTTAACCTTGTTTTAAACCTATACGATCGTTTATCGTTAGAAGGTAAAAGCTCTGTTGGTAAATCAAATGTAAAAGGGATTTTCTCTAGGTGTCCATTTTTAATTTTTCTTGATGTTAAAAGACTCGTTGAACCAATCATCACTTCTTCCTTACTTTGATGGTCTGTTACAATTAAGTCACACTCAATGCGCGTAATTTCCTGCTCAACAATTCCACCTTTTAAATGAAACTCCCCTTTGACAGACTCATCTTTGCAATACTGATCTTTTGATAAAATTAAATCAATCTGAGCTGAACCTACACCTAACAGGGACATATATTTTCGTAAAATCATGTTATTTTCTCCTCTACTGTCTATATTAAATGAAAAAAACCTCTACCAATGTGGTAAAGGCTTTAAACATAAATACAGACCTTTACCGTATGGGTAAAGGTCTTGCTAACAACCGTTCGTTGCCAATAAAGCCGAGAGCAACTGCTCTGAAATGACGACTTTATTGTAAAAGCTACTCCCCTCTAGGAGAACATTTTTCATTTATAAGCTTATATTAGTGGATAATCTGCATTTCTGTCAATATCCTTAAATACTTTTATGAAGTAATTTTTTCAGAAGCGGAAATAAAACATCTGGCAACTCTTTAATATCTGGTACTAGGATGCTATATTTCCCATACATATTTTGAATTGTTTTTCGCTGTCCCTCATCAATTTCACCGTTTGATAAAAAGACATTAATTACTTCCATTCCATGCTTTCTTGCTTCAAGCACTGCTTCATGCGTATCAACGATACCGTTTTGTTCATATCCCATCGCTGCAGGCTCTCCATCTGAAAATACGAGTAAAAATTTTTGTCTTTCCGTTCGCTTTAGCAAGCGTCTTGTCATGTGACGAATAGCAAATCCGTCGCGATTATCTTCCTCTGGCTCTAACTGCATAATTTCAGGACCGCTTTTTGGTTTAAGAGAAGATTGAAAGTCCATCACTGTTTTTAAATAGTTAGGCTGGCTTGTTTCAGTTGCATCGTTTGTATCTTCCCAAAACCCAACGATTTGATGTGGAACCCTCACTGATTTTAGCGCTTCGTGGAATAAGATAATTCCTAGCTTCGTTTCATCCATTTTGTCATACATTGATGCTGAGCAATCAACGAGTAGAGAGAAAACCGCGTCAATCTGCGGAGATTCTTGGTCTTTTTTATAAAACAAGCGAGGATTATCATCTGTCCATAGCTTTAATAACCTTTTATTTAAACGACCAAACTGAAGTTCACTTCTCGGTAACGTTTTTTTATGCTCTAACGTCTTCTCAATCATTTGTTTTAGCTTCTTTTGAAAAGATGAAATAAGCTGTTTATTTTCACCATACAAAGCAACTTCTTCGTCTGTGGGAATGGTTGGATCCACGAACACTGGAAACGCGTACTTATTATCTTTTCCATATTCATAGTCAGCTGCTCCGTCTTTTTCTGGATGCGTTTGATCCATTGCTTCCATCTGTGAGTAATCGTTTCGTGACGTTTTTTGTGAAGCACCTTGAACAATACCGAGCGCTTGATCACCATCGTCTCCTTCACGTACACCATCGCCTAGCATATCCGTTTTAGAGCCTTGATCCATATCAAATTGCAAAAAGCTTTGCGTTGCTTTACTTGTTTCACGGTGCCACATTTCCATTTTCTCTTCATGAATATCTTCATCGCCGTCTTGTTCATGCTCTAAAATATCATCATTTGCAAGTTTGGATTCACGTTTTAAATTGTCAAAAGTTAAGCCTGTCTCTAACTCTTCATAATCCAGCTCTGCCAAAAAGAAATACGTATTAAGCATGTCTTTGTCTAAAATATCATCAAACAAATCAACAAGCTCTAAGCAAATACGTGCAATATCTTTAGTAGTTTTCGCTTCATACACCTTCACTAGCTGGCTTCGAATAAATGGCATTGCCATATCAACCTCATTTGTAATGAACGGAATTTCTTCAAACGGGTTTTCCGCCGTTAATAAGAGATAGATGCCATTAAAGAGTGCATCGGTATGAACGCTTTTTATTAAATTTGCATTGAGCTGGGTAGCAAAATACTTACGGTATACGTTTCTGCGTGTGGCGAAAGCTTTCTTCGTACCAGGTCTTTCTTTCGTACATACATCTTCTAAACGTAAGTCTTCAAAAAGCATAAAGAGCTGTTTTGCAAGACTTGAGACAGATGAACGCTTCACTTTTTTCAAATACGCATTTACCTCTTGGAAATCACAGTGATAATAGCTTCCAATCGCTCTTAAAAACACGTCGCTTTTAAGGCCATACACTTTATCACTATCGGGTCGATTATCCCAGAAGTGACTTAGATAAATAATTTTCTGTAGCGGATCATAGTAAGAGGACACCCGATACTCAACTTCAATATCATCGTTTTTTGTAAGCGTTTTTGTTAAATCGGCAAGCTCCATATATAAAAATGAATCAACGTTTTTATCGTTAAATTTAATAAATCTCATAGCGCCACCCCTTATTCAAATAACGTTTCTGCAATATTTTGAATGGCTGCCTTTTCCCTTTCATCTTCTAACTTTTCAATAATCCCTCTTTTAATAGCACGCAGTGGAGGCATATATAACGCTAAATCGCATGTATCTAATAACGCGCGAATCGATGCTGCTTCTTCTGAAATATGACCGTTGCTAACCTGCGTGATTAAATCTCCTGAAAGCTGTACAAACTGGTTAATTAACTTTTCATCTTGAAGCTGTGATTGTGTTTTTAATACTTGTCGCAAGCTTTCTCCTTGAATATATGGTACATCGATAACAACAAATCGATTTTTTAATGCTTCGTTTAACGGAACCGTCCCAACATAGCCTTCATTAATTGCCGCGATTACACCAAAGGTTTCTTTTCCTTTTACGACTTCACCTGTAAATGGATTTGTAATCATTTTACGGTAGTCAAGAACACCATTTAAAATTGGTAGTGTTTCAGGCTTTGCCATATTAATTTCGTCTATATAAAGAAGCTGACCTTTCTTCATTGCGTTGATAACTGGTCCAGAAACAAACTCAATACCTTGCTTTCCATTTTTCTCAGCGATTGTTTTAAAACCTAATAACGCTTCAGCATCTAAATCAACTGAGCAGTTAACGCTGTGCATCGGTTGTGAAAACAAATAAGATAATGTTTCTGCAAGCTTTGTTTTACCAGAGCCTGTCGGACCTTTTAAAAGTACGTTTTTTCCGAGTGCTAAAGCAATAAGAGCATCTTCTAAGATGTCAGCTTCTTCTGCAGTATAGCCCCCTTTCCCAATTAAAAATTCATCTTCTGCTGTTAGCTTTTGTTTTCTTTCTTGAATACGAGTAAGTACCTCGCTTGGTAGTGCTAAATCTGTTAA
This sequence comes from Bacillus sp. VT 712, assembly GCF_001614195.1. Taxonomy (NCBI): domain Bacteria; kingdom Bacillati; phylum Bacillota; class Bacilli; order Caryophanales; family Bacillaceae; genus Bacillus; species Bacillus sp. VT 712. Next base: position 70,378 of record NZ_LWBK01000010.1, read on the forward strand.
TTCAATTGCCATAATTCATATCCTTTCTCTCGGTTTGCTGTCTTCATTCTACAAGATTTTATTTGGGTTCTCAAAGGTTTTATGTCACGAAAAAAAGTAGGTGGATACCTACTTTTTCACAATTTTATAGTTTTTGTGATTAACGACTGTTTTCATTGATTCGCCTGTTTCAGCGTCTTTTCCAAAATCGACGATGACCGAGTTATCACGAACCACCATGACGATACCTTTGTATCCTTTAAAATCACCTTTTTTTGGCTGAATTGTGTCACCGACTTTTGCTGCTTTTACCTTCGGTGCTTGCTCTTCTGTTCCTTGTGTATTTTCTACATCCATGATGATCCCACCTTTGTATTTTATTAACTATATACACCTTTTATCTACAAAGCTTGATTTTCACCACTCGTTTGAGCTATCTTGTGACTTTTCCCGAAACTACTTTATTTCATACGTTTAAATAAAATTTTATGAGAGAAGTTTCAACGAGCGTCATTTTTAAAAATGCTATGTACGCCACCAATATGACAATGTATACCTTCTGAGTCTTATCATACCATTTTCTTGCCATTCCGAACACCAATTAAACCTTAGTTTTTTAAAAAAATGACATTTTTCATGGAATTTTGTCGAATTTCATCGCATTTTCTCTTCCATATGGTATGCTAACATTTATGTTTTATGCGCTTAGAAAACAGTTATATTTTCCTACATTATAATTAGAAACTTTTGACGAACATTTCCGTTAGTTAAAGGAAAGGGGGAGAAAATGGCACCTAAGCATCATTTCGAAGAAATTTATGAACAGCATATGCACGATCTTTTCCGCTATCTTCTCTCTCTTACGCGGCGGAAAGAAACTGCAGAAGACCTTATGCAAGAAACGTTTTATCGCGTACTGCTACATTTAGAAACATATAGCGGTGAAGAAGTAAAGCCTTGGCTGTTCAAAATTGCCTATCACGCATTTATTGATTGGTATCGAAAAGAAAAAAAGCGACCAACTGTTGAACTAGAGGAATGGCATTTTTCACCACAACCAAGTGCTGAAGAGAAGGTGTTTGTGCAAGATGAAATTAACACGTGGCTTTCAGAAGTATCCTCTCTTCCAGAGCCAAAAAGAAATATTGTACTACTTCGTGATTATCACGGTTTTACATATGAAGAAATTGCTGGGATGACTGGCTTTACTCTAGCAAAAGTGAAAATGGCTCTTTATAGAGGACGTCAGCAATTAAAGAAGAGAAAGGAAGAGAACGTATGAGCTGTCAAAATATGCAGCACCAATGGACAAAATACAAAGACGGAACTTTGACAGATGCAGAAGTAGAAGAGCTCGAACGCCACACTGAAGAGTGTGATGAATGTATGAATTATCTTCAAAACCTGCTTGATGAAGAAGAAATACAGCCAGTCACTGCTTCCTCTACGTTTGACCAGGAAAAAGCAAAGCGCTCAATGATAAGGGCGAAATGGAGACAACGCTTTACTAATGTATTGACTGTGCTAAGCGCTTTTATCTTACTTTGGTTAGGAGGCAGCTTTTTATCGGCTATTTACTATTCTTTCACTCCTAAAGGTGAATATTTACGAACTGTGGATAAAGCGGCGATTGAATCTGCTTTACCAAACATATATGTACAAAATTCAAGAACCGAAACGAAGCCTTTCTTCCGCTTACAAAATGAGTACACGCTGTATAAAGAGATTGGACAAGCGCAAAAAAGTGTCGGACAATATACGTTTCACCACCTGTTTGAACGGGTCACAAACGTCGACAAAAACTTTTTAAACGACCATTATAATATGAAGTTATCATTTGCTTATCCAGAGCGAGTAAAAAAAGAAAAAGACGCTTCTTTCTATCAAAAATGGTCGAATGAAACATGGGGAGCACTTGATCAACTCCCTGAAGGCACAGTTAGTGAAATTGCGCTTTCTTTTGATCAAGCCTATACTATGGAAGAAATTGAAGAGAAACTTAGCTCTACACTTTCAAGCGACATTTCACCCGTCTGGTATGCTTTAGACACTGGGTATGAAGCAAAAGGAAGTGATACAAGCAATCCGCTTGTAGATTTAACCTCATCTTTTGGGTTCCCATCAATGCTAGAGCTACCGTTTTATGAAGAAAAAGAAACCTTTACGGATGAAGAGCGCGTGGTGCAGCTACTGAAGCTGCTTGCTGATAACGAACGGACGGTTCAACAAATTAGATGGATGAACCCAGATGAACTTCAGTTAACTAACCGATACAAATTTGTAAAAAAGAACGGTGTTAAAATATACGGCATTGTCTTAACAGGACCAACAAAAGAACTGCTAAAACTAAAGAACGAACCGTCGATTACCTATTCTTCTTTAGGAGAAGTAGAGTTATGGAATTGGTTTACTCGTCCCACTCAAGGTACCTTGCATTAAAGCATGAGAACATTACGTTTTCATGCTTTTCTTTTTACATGCTATGATAAAACGAAAAGGAGTGAGGATTTTGAAGTATCTATCCATGTGGACTTTCCTTATTATTTATGCATGGCTATTAGCAGCAAAGGAAAAAACGACCTCGTCATGATGAAGTTGATCTCTGGGCAATTCGCAACAGTGGAGCCACTCGTCGTTATGATTTTTTCTTGTTTAGGACTATTCCCTCTTTTATTTGCATCACTAATTATGCCAAACGACTCATTTAAACTTCCAGGCTGGCCTTTTTCACTGCTCTCTTTTGGATTAGGAGCCTTCGCGCTTTTACCTTACTTTGTACTAAATGGCGAGAAATCAACTAAGAGTCGCGGATTTAACCTTCTAAACAAATGGTTAACCTCACCCACTTTCTTACTGTCTTTGTTGACAATCACTCTCATTCTTTATTTGTATGGTTTTGCAGCAGGCTCATTTTCAGGTTATATAGAAGCTTTCAAGCATTCTGAATTAGTTAGCGTTATGACCGTTGATTTTTTTGTCCTTACTTGGTTAACCTATATTCTTTTTAGGAGTCATCGCTACTGATTCATATGTGTTCTGCCTATCTTAGGGCCCCTCGTTTTACTTTTAACTATAAATCAAAAAACAACACATCTTTAAATACATTTTTTAGCATTAAATAATTATGTTGCATTTCCACAAATATTGCTTTATAATCATCTCTTGTACACATGATTGCGATTGTGTAAAATTCCTAACACACACCATGTATACCTTTTTAAAAGGTATACCTACATACCTGCGCTGTGCGTATACTCATGTTGTCTTAAACCTTTGAGTGTTAAAAGGGAGTTCAAAATTCAGTTGCGGATAGCATGCCCTTCTTGGGACGCTAAAACCGACTGTGCGAACACCCACCTAGTTGATCTGGGTATTTAAGACACTTCGAGTTACGGCAGTGCGGGCTTTTTATTGCATTTAAGTTTACATAATTATATTATTGTCTATTTAAAAGTAAATAGATACACGATGTTTAGTTTTTTCCAACGGTGGTATATCTTAAGTAAGACGATAAACTTAAGGAGCTGATTCAAATGAATAAGCAAGAAATGATGGATAAGTTATCGAACTTACTAGATGAAAACCGAGTGGGTACATTAGCGACCGTTGTGAATCAAAAACCTAATTCTCGCTACATGACGTTTTTTAAAAAAGATGGTGACATTACCTTGTACACGCCAACAAGCATAGCTACGCATAAAGCTGATGAAATTGATGAAAACGGCAACGTGCATATTTTGCTTGGCTATAACGGCGAAGGATACGGAGATAATTATGTAGAGGTGTCTGGAATTGCTAAAATTAATGATAATCAAGAGTTAAAGAACCGCTTTTGGAATGATCATATGTCACAGTGGTTTAATGGACCTGATGACGCTAACTACGTTTTACTTGAAATTACGCCTACTCATATCAAGTTGATGAATGAAGGGAAAGATACACCAACTTCTATAAGCTTATAGTGAAATGAAAAAATGCCTCCCGCAGGAGGCATTTTTTCATTTCACTGCTTGAAGCAACTGTTCTGCTGCTTGCTTAGGTGACATTGCTAAGCTAATCGCTGTAATAATAGATATACCGTCAGCACCACCTTGAATGACTTTCTCAGCATTTTCGGCTGTGATGCCTCCAATCCCTACAATTGGGAAATCAATCTTCTGTTGACGAGCTTGCTGAATTAAATTTGTGCCTTGAACAGCTTTTGTATCTGTTTTTGTAGTGGTTGGAAATACAGGCCCCATTCCCACATAATCCGCTTTATCTTTAATTGCTTGCTGTAGTTCTTCAATCGAATGAACCGACACACCGATTAGTTGATGAGGAGCCTTTTCTTTCACAATATACGCTTTCTCGTCTTCTTGACCAATATGAATACCATCAGCACCTAATTTGATTGCCAAGTCAACATCATCATTTACAATAAAAGGTACCTCATGCTGTTTACAAATTTGTTGAAGATCATAAGCAAGCTGATACTTCTCTTTTCCTTGCAGAGCTCCCTCTCCTTTTTCACGAAACTGGAACATCGTAATTCCACCCGCAATCGCTTCTTTTAATACGACTCGCGGATCTCCCTTACAATTATTGCTTCCCATAATAAAATAAACTTTTAGATACTCTTTAATATTCATCTTCTGTTAGCTCCCTTCTACTGCTGTTCAACTCTTGCTCCGCTTTTCACTTGTTCTGGATGAATATGGTGTAAAGCATCCAAAAAAGCGGTTTGAAAACTTCCTGGCCCTTCACCTGCTGCTTTATCAGCTGCCAGTTCAGCTGCGACTTCATATGCGCATAACGCCTCAAGAACTGCTTCAACAATTCTTTTCTTTTCAACTGCAACAAAGGCACCGATAACGGATGTTAATAAACAACCGGTCCCTGTTACATTGGCAAGCATTGAATGCCCGTTTGTGATAATATAAGCTGAATCTCCATCACTAACAACATCTTGTACACCCGTTACAACAACTACTGTTTTCAGCTGCTTTGCAGCCATTTTAGCTAACGTAACGACATCCCCTTCTTCAGGTGCTGCATCTACACCTTTTATCGCCCAGTTTTCTCCTACAACATTGGCAATTTCAGCAGCATTTCCTCGAATAACTGCTATGTTTACTTTATTTAATAACTCTCTTGCTGTAGCTGTACGAAATGGTGTTGCACCTGCTCCGACTGGATCAAATATAACCGGAACGCCTGCCTCATTCGCTGCTTTTCCTGCAATTATCATCGCTTCAACTTCAGTACTTGTTAACGTTCCCATATTAAGCACGAGTGCTCCAGCGATTTTAGCCATATCCGCAACTTCTTCTTTTGCATAAGCCATTACGGGCGATGCGCCTAAAGCCAATAAACCGTTCGCTGTAAAATTTGTTACAACAACGTTCGTCATATTGTGTACTAGTGGCTTTTCTTGTCTTACTTGAGATAATAAATGACCTATTTCCTTTTGGGCTGTCATTTTTCCATCCTCCTACCTTTCGATATAAAAAAGCACCCTGCATGAACGCAAGGTGCTTTTACAATCTACTCACATTCCCTACGCTGGCATTATCCAACAGGTTCAAATGGTCTATGATGGTTTCCTAATCATACTCTCAGCCTGCATCCGCAAGCTCCCCATTCTATTAAACTATAGTAAAAGTCTACTATATAAGTACGCTTCATGGCAATATTGAGGCTATCTTGATTTTGTTTTTTCACTTTCAGATTCCCGAGACTGTGTCAAGCAGTTCGTTCATAAACTGAACAATGGAGGTGAGAGTTAAATGAAGAAAAAACTTTTGCTGCTATTTGTTCCACTGCTGTTGCTTTTATCCGCCTGCCTCAACGACCCCGTTCAAGACGATTTATTAAACTATTCAAATACTGAAATCCCCAAGGTCAGTGAACTAGAAATACAGGCGGTTGAAGCATATGACAGCGTATCCGGAGCTAACTACACAGATGATTTTACGATGTATGATACGCTTGTGGATGAAGTCATTCCACAATATCGTGAATTTATTGAAGAACTTGAAAAAATCGAAGTAGAAACAGATGAGCTACGGGCGCTCCATGAAGATTATATTAAAGCTGCCAATACTCAGTATAACGCTTTTGCAAAAATTGTTAGCGCTCTTGAAAAACAGGACCCTGAATTAATTGTCGAAGCTAATGTGATGTTAGATGAAGCGAGAAAAGGAATGCGTAAATATGCAAGTGATATTAAAAAACTTGCCAAAGAGCATAAGGTTACGTTTGAGAAGGGTGAAGGGCTATAAAAGTGAAATTAAAATCAGGTGCACGCACCTGATTTTATTTCGCAACCCGAAAAAGATTGACAAACGTATCATAAAATTCTATATTTATATACCTGTAGACAGGTTTGAGAATTAATGATATACCATTCAATCTTGATTAAATATGCTATTTTGTAAGGAGATAAAGATGACTACCACTACTATTACTACAAATGAAGAACATTCAATCTTAGAGCCAAAACCATTTAAAGAATCTGTCGTCATTCCTTTTTGGAGCTTGACAATCATGCTTGTAGTAATGAACACTACAATGTTTAACGTTGCTCTTCCTAAAGTATCCACAGAATTTGCTTTAACATCTTCAACCTCTGCTTGGATTATTACTGGCTATTCTGTTGTTTTTGCAATTGCAACAATTACATATAGTCGACTATCCGACTTCATTCCGATTAGACAGCTGCTAACGACTGGCTTAACGCTGCTAGGGATTGCTTCAATTATTGGCTTTGTGTCGAACAACTTTACAATGCTGTTATTTGCCCGCGTTCTTCAAGCTGCAGGAGCAGCAGCAGTACCTGGACTAGCAATGATTTTAATCACGCGCTATATCCCGAAATCCAGACGTGGTAAATCAATGTCTATGATTTCTTCTGCTGCGTCACTTGGATTTGGTCTTGGTCCTGTTATTGGAGGAGCAGTAACGCAGTATATGGGTTGGAACTTTCTATTCATCGTAACAGGGTTAGTTTTAATTTTCATCCCATTATTTCATAAGGTTTTACCTGCTGAAGATAAAAAGAAAGTTTATTTTGACATTCTAGGTGGTATCCTAACAGCAGCGGGTGTGACCGGCTTTTTACTATTTCTAACTTCCTATTCTTTATTATTACTAGCGGTCGGTATTGTAGCCATTATTTTATTAAGCATTCGTATCCGCAAGCATAACCATCCATTTATTGAGCCCAAGCTTTTTCAAAGTAAAGGCTATTTACTATTAAATGGTATCGGTTTTGCAGCATACATGACTCACTTTGCCACTCTTTTTATTATGCCGTTATTATTGGTACAAGTTTTCCAAAAAAGCTCTGCTGAAATTGGATTACTCATTTTCCCAGGTGCAATTCTATCAGCCATTGCTTCTCGTTTTATTGGTAAAATTATTGATCAGTTCGGAAACAAAGTATTAATTCGATTTGGCCACTTATTTTTAGCTATTGCAGCTTTACTTTTTACCTTTTTCAGCACTGTATCACCTACAGCCATTTTATTTATGTATATGTTTATGAGCATTGGTTTCACATCCCTTACGTCTAGCGTAGCAAACGAAATCTCACGCATGCTACCTTCAGATAGTATTGGCACAGGAATGGGCTTTTCACAACTTTCTCAGTTCGTTGGTGGAGCTACCGGCGTAGCTTTAACAGGAGTAGCAATCGTTTGGCAAAAAAGCTTACCAATCGAATCAATGTTTCAAAATTTATTTATTGGCATGACCGTATTAATTGTCGTATCATTTATGTTATTTTTAGGATATAAACGCTTTGAAGCAGAAACGTCTGAAGACTAACTTAACATACAAAGGAAGGGATTATCCGTGAACGGTACATTATCACTCCAGCCTCTCGAAGCTTCGTTTTATAATCAACCAACGTTATCTTTAGCACAATCCCTTCTCGGTTGCCTGCTTATTCACGAAACAAGCGAAGGTACTACTTCTGGGTTTATCGTTGAAACAGAAGCCTATATGGGACCTGAAGATCGTGCTGCACATAGTTTTAATAACCGACGAACAAAACGAACCGAAGTGATGTTTGGCGCTCCTGGCAATGTGTATACCTATGTAATGCACACCCACTGCCTTGTTAATATTGTCAGCGGCCCAGTTAATAAGCCAGAAGCCGTGTTAATTCGAGCAATCGAACCTTTTAGTGGAATTGATCTTATTCAAAAGCGTCGAAAACAAGCTCTGCCTAAAAATTGGACAAACGGACCAGGTAAGTTAACAAAAGCACTTGCGATTACAATGAAGGCTTATGGACATGACATTACTAATTCTCCTCTGTATATCTCAAAAGGATTTACGCCTACAGCTATTTCATCAGGGCCAAGGATTGGCATCGATAACTCTGGTGAAGCAAAGGATTATCCTTGGCGATTTTGGATTACGAATCATCCATATGTATCAAAATAAAGAGTTTGGGACATAACAAAATGATGGCTTCTAAATGACGAACACTAGCTGTTCCCATCTCTTTAGTTTGTCTCAACACGTTCGTTCCATTGCGCTACGGCCACTCGCTTTCCGCGGGGAGGAACCTGAGCTTCCTCGCTGCGCTGCGGAATCTCCGTTTTCCCTCTCTTTCCCGCAGGAGTCGAGTGTCCTACGCTCCATTCCACCCTGTTTCCAACATTGTTTTCACAACCAAAAAACCCTGAACGATTAAAAGTTATGAACTCTCAATCGTTCAGGTATAGTAAGGACTGAACTACTTATGTCTCAGTCTCTTTATTTATACCCACCACATTTGTGAAGGCTGCTCTTCAATTAAAATACTTTGAAGGTTTGTTACGGCACGCTTAAACCCTTCATTAATTGACATAATCGGGTCTTCATGCTCTATGCTTACAACATAATCATAACCATACGTACGTAAAGCGCTCATCATATCCGACCATTCTGTTAAGCTATGTCCACATCCTACTGAACGGAACGTCCATGCACGAGAGCGAACTTCACCATAAGGCTGCATATCTGTTAATCCATACATATTAATGTTTTCTTGATCCAAATACGTATCTTTTGCATGGAAGTGATGAATCGCATTTTCTTTAGCCAGAATTTTAATGGCTGCAACAGGATCAATTCCTTGCCACCACAAATGACTTGGGTCTAAGTTTGCACCGATTGCATCGCATGTTTCTTCACGTAGCTTTAATAATGTATACGGTGTATGTACTAAAAATCCACCGTGAAGCTCCAAACCAATTTTCACATTGTTCTCTTGTGCATAAGCGCCTACTTCTTTCCAATAAGGAATTAATTTTTCTTCCCACTGCCACTTTAAAACATCACCATACTCATTTGGCCAAGGCGTAACGGGCCAGTTTGGATATTTCGCCCCCTCATGATCACCTGCTGTCCCTGAAAAACAATTTACAACTGGGACATCCAATAGCGAAGCTAGTTTAATCGTTTTTAATAGCGTTTCATGAGATTCTTTTGCAAAATTAACCTCTGGTGAGATTGGGTTTCCATGACAACTAAATGCGCTAATCGTTAATCCACGATTTGTAATTTGATTTTTATATGCTGTTCGTGCGGCTTCATCTTCTAACAGCTCATCTAATGGACAATGATTGTTTCCAGGATAGCCTCCTGTTCCAATTTCCACTGCATGAAGCCCAGCTGCTTTGACAGTATCAAGCATTTCTTCAAATGATTTATCTGCAAATAATACGGTAAATACCCCTAGTTTCACCTTGTTTTCCCCCTTTTTCACTTCTTACTACTATTATAAATAGCATCGATGATTGCTGATGTTTGAAGCGCTTCTTCCGGCTTTACAACGAGATCCTCTTTACCTTTACAAGCATTAATAAAATTGTTCGCTTGTAATAAGCTAAAGTTTTCTTCCCCATCTATCCAAGCTGCTTGGCTATTTAACAACATGCCATTTTTGGATGTATATAATTCAAACGGGAATACATTGATGCCTCCATTAACACCAGAGATGCTTACATGCTCTTCGTCATCTGGTATGTTAGCTGACCAAGATGTTTCAAGTAACAAAGATGCACCGTTATCAAATTTGACATAGGCTGTGACGTGGTCATCTACTTCAAACGTTTCGTGATTAAACGTACCCCACTGATTTAGCTGGTTGGGTGAACGGCTTAAGTCGTTATACGTAGATCCCACTACTTCTGTATGGCTTGGATTCCCCATTAGCCATACAGCTAAGTCAAGAAGATGACAGCCGTAGTCGATTAAGCTCCCTCCACCTTGCAGCTCTTTATTAGTAAACACGCCCCATCCTGGTACCTTTCGGCGTCTCATTGCTCGTACTCGCGCAACAAGTGGTTTCCCCACTTCGTCCATGCTTTTTTTAGCCGCCTGTGCTTCCTGCATGAATCGATAATGATAGGCAATTGCTAACACTTTATCTGCTTTCTTCGCTTCTTGAATCATCTGCTCACATTCAGCTTTCGATAAGGCCATTGGCTTTTCACATAGCACATGAACACCAGCTTTTAACGCTTCTACTGCGTATTCAGCATGGAATTTATTCGGTGTACAAATGCAAACAGCATCGACTTCTGCAAACATGTCTTTGTAATCAATAAATACATGTGGAATATTATGCTCATTTGCTACTTCCGTTGCACGCTCAGCGTTAATATCACTTACAGCCACAATCTCACACTCATCCTGTAGCTGTTTAAATGCGGGAATGTGGCGGCCTACTGCAATGCCGCCCACTCCAATAATTCCTACTTTCACAGCTGTCACCTCATTACACTTGCTTAATTTGTTTTGTTTCACTTGACTCAAGAGCAGCCAAAATAACAGCTAATGACTTAAATCCTTCTTCGCCGGAAACCGGTGTTTCGGTATCGTTAATGATTGCATCCACAAATTTTTCAACAACGTGAGAGTTGCTTTGACCACCATCATCATTTGATTGAATTTTTCCTAACTCGTACTTCACAACTTCCCCAGTTGTGTATTGAACTACTAATGAATAGTTTGGATCATCTTCTAGGCGAAGAATTGCTTTTTCGCCATAAATGATTGTTGAATTATCTTCTTTGCTTGTGTACGCCCAGCTTGCTGCTAGCGTACCCACAATACCGCTTTCTGTTTTTAGTACGCACACAGCATTATCATCTACGTCGCCAAAGTCTTTTGCAGTTGTTTCGACAAATGCACCAACTTCAACGATTTCTTCTCCTAAAATGTAGCGAAGCAAGTCAGTTTTGTGAACACCTAAATCTCCCATCGCTCCAATAAATGCTTCTTCTTTTCTAAAGAACCAGCTGTCTTTACCATCTACGCTCCAACCTTCTGGACCACCGTGTCCGAAAGCTGTACGGAAGCTATAGATCCTTCCAACTTCGCCGTTTTCAATTAATTGGCGTGCTTTTTGATGAGATGCTACAAAGCGTTGATTATGAGCAATCATAAGCTTTTTGTTGTTGGCTTTAGCCGCTTCAATCATTGCTTCAGCTGATTCTTTTGACGTTGCCATTGGCTTTTCGCACAAAACATGTACTCCGCTGTTTAATGCTACAACCGAGATAGGAGCATGCAGGTAGTTCGGTGTACAAACGCTAACTGCATCTACCGTTCCACTTGCCAACAGCTCTTCATAACTTGTATAAGCCTTTACGCCGTATTCACTTGCTACTTTATTGACACGCTCTTCGTTAATATCGCAAACTGCTACTAACTCTACATCTTTGTTCATTTTATATTCTGGTAGATGGCGATACTGAGCAATACTTCCACAGCCGATAACCGCTACTTTTAATTTCTCCATTATTCTTCTCCCCTTTAATTCTTTAGTTTTTCACCGTAATTTTTTCAAGTGGCTGAGCGTTTCCGTATACTGGACGCTTGCGATCAACAGGCTTCGCCCAATTTACAGCGTTTACAATTACACGTTGGATATCTTTATGGTGGTAAGTTGGGTATGTTTCATGTCCTGGTCGGAAGTAAAATACCTTCCCATTTCCACGCTTATACGTGCAGCCACTGCGGAAGACTTCTCCGCCTTCAAACCAACTTGTGAAAACAAGTTCATCTGGAGCTGGGATATCAAAGTGCTCTCCATACATTTCTTCACGCTCAAGTTCAATAAATTCTGAAATACCTTCTGCAATTGGGTGAGAAGGATCTATAACCCATAAACGCTCTTTTTCATCTGCTTCACGCCATTTTAAATCACAGCTTGTTCCCATTAATGTTTTAAAGATTTTTGAAAAATGCCCCGAATGTAAGACGATTAGTCCCATACCATCCAACACGCGTTGCTGTACTTTTTGGACAATCTCATCAGATACTTCTTCATGAGCTAAATGTCCCCACCATACAAGCACATCAGTATTTTCAAGAACTTCATCAGTTAATCCATGCTCAGGCTCATCCAGCGTAGCTGTTGCAGTTGCATAGCCAGCTTCTTGTAAAAATGAAGCGATGGCGCCGTGAATTCCTTCCGGATAAACTTCTCTTACAACTGGATTTTTTTGTTCGTGACGATTCTCATTCCATACCGTTACTTTTGTCATTTTTATATCCCCTTTGTCATCATTAACTTTTAGTGAACCGATTAACTTACCACTTACCCTTTCTTTTTAGCCGTGGACTCTCGATGAATAAGCTCCGTCGACAGTCGAATATGCTGAAGTGCAGTAGTGTCATTTTCAATTGCTTGAATGATTGCTGTGGCAGCCACCGATCCTTTATTAAATACATCTTGACGTACCGTAGTTAAGCTAGGTGTAGCATAACTACTAAACGTTAAATCATCAAATCCCACAATTGAATAGTCTTCTGGTATGCGCTTACCTTCCTCTTGTAGCGCTTTCATTATTCCTAATGCTAGCGTATCAGATGAAGCAAAGAATGCAGACATAGAATGTGGACGTGATAATAACTCTTTTCCCATCCTGTATCCATTTTCAAATGAACTATCTAACGCTTCGAATACATGTGATTTGCACGGCTTGATTCCCGCTGCTTTGAGCGCTTTTTCGTAGCCAATAAACCGCTTATAGTCGATGGGGCTATTTGTCATTCGGTGCGCAATGAAACCAATCGCACTGTGCCCTAGATCAATTAAATGTTTCGTAGCCTGGTAGCCACCTTCCTCGTCGTTCATCGTAATATGATTGAAATAACGCTCGTACTTATCGTATGTATCCACTAACACGATAGGCTTGGATAACGCTTTCATCTCTTCGTATAAACGATTTGGAAATACCCCTAAAAATAAGAGGCCATCTACGTTTCGCTTCCGAATCCATTTCATACATTCACTTGGGCTTTGCACACCTGAAATGAGTAAATCATATCCATTTTTACGAAGTACGTATTCGATTCCACTAATCATTTCACTTTGATAGTGATTATCTTTAAACATCGTAACAAGGGAATCGTTCACTAACGGAAACATAACCGCAATGACATTTGATTTCCGCTTTGATAAGCTTACTGCGGTTAGATTTGGTTCATATTCAAGATCTTTAACCGCTTTCAAAATTCGCTGCTTTGTTTCATCTGATACTTTGTTAATACCATTTAACACATAAGATACAGCTGCGGGAGAAACTCCTGCGTGCTTTGCAACATCTCGAATCGTTATTTTCCCATTCATATACCCACTCCAGTTAAACGGTTAACTAGTTACACGCTCATTATAAGTCACCTTAAATTTCAAGTCAATCCTCTTTTTTAAAAATAAGAATGGTTCTTTACACTTAGCAGACCTTTACGGACAGTTACTCTTCTTCTTTATCTCACTCTATTAAAGTGAAAAGCTGACTGTTCGTTAAGGATGTGTACATTTATTACGATTATTGTTAAATTTATTTAATATCTTCCTAGACTGGTATGTTTTCATTAATGACAAGACACCTCATATGCTGTTACTCTTTAGAACGTGCACGCTAAAACACTACACATCGGAGGTTATAAAACTATGTGGAAAAAGTTAGCTATTATTGGTGCTTTAACAGTATCTATGCTCGGATTAGGGCATTCAGCAAGCGCAGCGGAAACAACGCATCGCGTAGACAGCGGCGAGTCCCTTTATAAAATTGGGATGGAATATGGTGTCTCTATTAAAGATTTAAAAGCTGAAAACAACAAAGAAACTGACGCACTTGCAATCAATGAAACACTAAAAATCCCAAGCTCAATTAGCAGTACAGACAAAGATCTATTAGCTCGCATTATACATGCAGAAGCAAAAGGAGAGCCTTACGCTGGAAAGGTTGCCGTTGCGACTGTTATCTTAAACCGTGTCGATGATGATGCGTTCCCAAATTCTATTCGTGAAGTCATTTACCAAAAAGGCCAGTTTGAACCTGTAAGCAATGGTGAAATTAACAAGCCAGCTGATGCTGAAGCGAAAAAAGCAGTAAACGAAGCGTTAGCATTACATGGGGGAGGTAGCGGTTCTCTCTTCTTCTTTAACCCTTCAAAAACAGATAATCAATGGTTACGTCAAAAAGAAGTCACTACTACAATCGGTGATCATGTTTTTGCAAAATAACAAATGAAAAAAGCACTCCTTTTGGAGTGCTTTTTTACCTAGTAGGCACTAGCTAAATTAAATAAAACCACAATAATAATGAATGGCAAAATATATTTAACTAGGATAAACCACGTTGAAAATAACCTTTCAGATTTTGGGCTTCCCGTTTTAAATTCTTCAAACACGTGCTCTTTTTTCATTTTCCATGTAATAAAAATAGCGATTAAAAGACTTCCAATGGGAAGCATTAAGTTACTTACAAAGAAATCTGCTGTGTCAAAGATGTTTCTACCAAACACCGTGATGTGCTTTAAGACACCAAATGACAGCGCTGAAGGCAACCCAACAAGAAAGACAATAGCTCCTGCTAACACTGCAGATTTTGGACGCTTCTCCTGCTTTTCTTTTGTAAGAGCCGCCACAATAATTTCTAAAAGTGAAAAAGATGAAGTTAACGTTGCAAATAAAAATAACAGCAAAAATAGTGCTAAAAATACAGGGCCGAATGGTACTTGCTCAAACACTTGCGGCAATACAACAAAAAGCAATCCTGGCCCTTCTGTTGGTTCCATGCCTAATGCAAATACGGCAGGAAAAATAGCTAACCCAGCGAGAAGTGATACAACCAGATTTAAAACAGAGATGGAACCGGCAGATTTTGTTAAGCTTATATCTTTTCCTAAATAAGAACTATAAGTAACCATGCAAGATAAACCTACGCATAGAGAAAAGAAAGACTGCCCTAATGCGTACAAAACAGATGTACCTGTAATGGCACTAAAATCAGGCTTCAAAAAGAACTCTATACCTTCCATTGCCCCATCTAGCGTTAACGAACGAACAACGATAATTAAAAAACAAATAAATAACAAAGGCATCATATATTTGTTTGTACGCTCAATCCCTTTTTGAACTCCTCTTGATACAACATATACATTAATAATCAAAAATAAAGCCTGAGCTCCAATTACTAGATAAGGCTCTGCAATAACCGTATTAAAAAGTGCACCATACTCTTTTCCAGTAAGTAGTCCACTAAGACTCATAATGGTATAAAGAATAATCCATCCGCCTACAACGCTGTAAAAAGACAACAAGACCAGACAGCTGATAACGCCTACTCGTCCAATCCAAACCCAAGCTGTGTTGGGGGCAATTGCTTTATATGCACTAATCGCTTCTTTTCCAGTATGCCTACCAATAATAAATTCCGCTAACAACAACGGTAACCCGATAAAGAGCGTAAACAGTACAAACAATAAAAAGAATGCTCCTCCACCGCTTGTCCCAGTCACATAGGGAAATTTCCAAATGGCACCAAGACCGATCGCAGCACCTGCAGATGCTAATACGAATCCTAAACGTGAAGACCACTGATTTGCTTTACTCATATAACCAAATTCTCTCCTCTTCTATACTCATCTGAATAGTACTTTATCATATATTGAAGAGAAAATCATTCTCTATTGCATTTTTTCAAGAAAAACACTGCTTGTTTCGTTTTCTTACAATAACTTTTTTGTTCTAGCTATTCGCGAAAAGAAGACTCGTCACCATCATATGCTTCTTGATTCGAAATAATTTCAATATGCAAGTGTCCTGCTTTTTCTAATCGAAGGACCTCTCTTTCCGCTTCTGCATAATCTTTACATGTAATTTGACTGTACTCCATATTTTCTTTATCTGTATAAGCTACTAAATACGTCATTTTTAAGCTCCTCTTTTACTTTATTACTTATGATATAGCCTTGAATGAATCCCTTTAAACATCCAAGACTATTTTTTTCTTCTTCACATATTTATATATAAAATCCGTTTGGTGTAAAGGAGGGTACAGAATGGCTTTTATTTTATCTTTTATTCCCATTGTTGTCCCTTTTGGCATATTGATTTGCTTAATCGGTTTCACATCTTCTTTATTAGAGGATCGTAACGAAAAAAAGAAACCCTAGCAATCGCTAGGATTTCTTCACTTTCGATAATTACGAATGAGCTGAACAATGATATTAAGTACCAATATTACGACTACAACCCAAACTGTTGTTACAATCCCTGAGTATGCGCTTTGCTTAACAGAAATTGCAATAAAAGCCCATATGAATACGAGTGAGTATGCGATATCTCTGTTTTTTCTTGTAAACAAAACGCCTAATATTCCGCCCACTACAAGCATAATGATTGCCCACGTCTGTTCACCTAAACCAAACAGCGTTTCGATTCCATTAGCTTGGAATACAACAAAGACATTAACAATTGTTGCTACGGATACCCAGCCAATATAAATAGAAATCGGCAGCCTCATAAACCATGTTGTCATTCTGGAATTTTGAATGATGGAGTAAATAATCATTAGCGTTACTAAGAATAGAACGATGACGAGTAAAGCAAGAGTAAAGTAACGATATTGAAAGATAAAAATCCATGCACTATTTAGTAAACAACTAATGAAGAACCAAATACCAATTTTCGCATAGATTTCTTTTTGATCTTCTCTCGCAATAAATTGACGAATAATCCAGATAATTAGAAGCGTATAAATTAGGCCCCATATCGCAAACGCATAGCCTGCTGGCGTAAATAGTGTTGGTACGCTATCAGATACTTCACCTGTAGTTTGACCACCTATTGGTAAAGCGTTCGCTAAATAGTTTACGATTAACACAAGAACTAAACCAATCGCATTTAAGATACTATAAAAACGAAAATTTGCCATACTATTTCTCCTTTCCTGTAGATGTAAATATAGTTGTTCTAGCTAAAAAGATAAAATAGTAGCTTCTCTTCATTAATACCTCGTCTGACTTAAATTTATGCACTCGTTAACAATTTTCTTAGAATAGGCCTTTTGACTCCTAAAAAAACAACAACTCAGCCTTAGACTGAGTTGTTATTTTGAATTTGCTTCTATACTTCTTGATTGACTGGATGATTTCTTTTCGTTTTTAACCCATCCTCTTAACATGGCAAATAAATAAATAGCTATGCTTGCTCCAATTGTAATAAGCACAAACAACCAATGCTGGCTCGTTGCAATCATTAATGGAGCAAATGTAATAAGGAGAATCTCTACCGGCGCAATCGGTATATATGCCAACGCGTAATCATCGAGTGTTTTACTTTTGCTTTCAGGATCCGCGATACGCAATAGTGCGATTCCCATTGCCGTTGTTCCTGTAATCCATCCCCAAGTAAAAATTCCTCGTTCAAACCAAATTGGACCAAAGAACTTGCCAGAAAGAACTCGGAATACAAACCATGCAAACAACAGACCGAATAATAATAACAGTGCAAAAGGTACAATATAGCTTGCTACCGCTGATAAACTAATAGAAGCAATACCAAACGCAACTAAGAAGTCTGTTGCACTTCCACTAATTCTGTTCATTACATCTGCATTAATATACTGATCGCTATTCGTTTTCTTCATAATACCTTTAATAGCTAAACCTACAAGAAAAGCTAGTGAAAAAGCCGGTATTGTTACTGAAGGCAATAACGTTTGACCTAGCTCACTTAAATAGTAGCCACCTAATGCGATAATTGTCACTAAAGCCACATGTAAGACAAGTGGATCAACAGCAATCGATGATACCGTATCCATTTTTGTAGAAGTGCGCTTTTCAGGGGGGATTAATCCTGTTCTTAATTCTCGTGGTAAGTCTTCAAATCTTGCAAGATAATTTGTTTCACCTTTTTTCGAATAATATTTAATGAACGCCAACCCTACTACGATTGAGCAAATAACACCAATTGTTGCTGATGTCATCGCTAGCGATAATCCTTCTTCCCATCCTTGCTTTGCAAACGCATCTCCGACAGCAGCCGCTGTTCCATGTCCACCGATAAATCCTGCTGCTAATAACAAGCCAAATCCTAAGTTTAAATCTCCCCAAACGTTATTTAATAGCAGCAATGAAAATAGTAAACCGACGCCCCACATTGCTAGCATAATCATTTGAGAATACGACCACATACTACCTACGCGACCCGCTATTTCTTTAAACTTTACACTTTGAGTTGCAATTGGAATTGCACCAAAAATAACCGCGATTAGAATACCTGGATAAGTTCCAATTTGATCAGTGAATGGAATGAGGCCAATACCGTTTGGCCCTAATGCTAAACCCAATATTCCGGCAATAATACTCGCAGGTAAAAATAAGTTTTGTACCCACCTGACCTTTGCTCGAATAATGGTACCAGCCACTAATAACAGTGAGATGAAACCAAGATCCACAAATAAATCCCATGCTGATAGATTCATTAAACAACCTCCTTAAAAAATATAATTCCTACTAAATTGACAGGACTAATTTATATTAAACTAGGCAAACTGAAAAGGCCATTTAGCTTCAGCTAAATACCTCTTCAATTTGTAGCTTAATTCTTTAATTGAGCTTGTTTAAACGTAACGAACTTACAATTATTATAGCATGATAGCACAGCCTTTGCACATTCCGACAAGATTCGTGACAATTTTCTCATTTTTTCATTAACTACTTCAATCGTTTAGTTACTAGTTTCATATGTAATTTATCTCATTTATTTTTTTAAAATATCACTATTCAAACTACTACTTTCCATTACTTTTGAACCGTTTTTTCTAAACTTTTGTATAATTCTTTTTTTTATGTTAAATTGAATAAGAATAAAATGAAAGAATCCACTAGGGGTGCCGTTTGGCTGAGACAAGGAATCTTGATCCCTTTGAACCTGATCTGGCTTATACCAGCGTAGGAAAGTGGTACGGCGTTGTCGTGTAATACACCAACAACTGTCTTTACCACTCCATATAATGGGGTGTTTTTTTGTTATTGCCTACATTTATAAGTGCATTCCTTGTGGATTCAATTAGGGAGGAATATCAATTGTCATTTTCAGCTCAATTACGCAAAGAAGCAGCTTACATTTACGATTCCATCTTTCAACATCCATTTGTTGCAGGTATTAAGGAAGGAAAAGTTCCAAAAGAAGCTTTAATTCATTATGTGTCACAGGATTATGAATATTTAACTGCTTTTGTTCGCATATACGGTGCGGCGTTAACAAAATGTAGTACCCGTGATGAAATGGAAGTGTTTAATAACGGTATTTCAATTGTTTTACATAGTGAAGTCCATCCTCATAATAATTTTTGTAAAGTAGCTGGCATTCGTTATGAAGATATGAAGCATCAGCCCTTAGCACCAACAGCAAATCATTATATTAGCCACATGATGACGGTCGCACATACAGGGACACTAGGTGAAATTATTGCTGTGCTACTGCCATGTCCATGGACATACGTTGAAATTGGCGAGCGTATTGCAGGCGAAGTGAACTTAACACCGGATCACCCTTTTTACGAATGGATTTCCTTTTATACCAATGGAGAAATGAAAGAAACGACAAAATGGTTTTGTGACAAATTAGATGAGTTAGCAGAAAAAGCTTCAGCTGAGGAACGTAGACGTATGAAAGAGCATTTTATCAAAAGTTGCGAACTTGAGTATCTATTTTGGGACATGGCCTACAAACAAGAGCAATGGCCTCTATCTCAAACCATCGTGCACTCATAACAAACAGGGCTTCTTATAAAGAAGCCCTTTCGTTTGACGTTATTTCAAAAACTTTTTAATCGTTTTTAGACTTTGGTTATCAGACGGATACTTAAAGGCAAAATCAAACTTTGTTGTTTGCTTCAGCACGCTTTTAAAGTGTGAAAACGTTTTAAAGCTTGCCTCACCGTGATATTGACCGATTCCACTCTCTCCAACTCCTCCAAATGGCAGGTGCGGCGTTGCCAGGTGCATAATCGTATCGTTAATGCACCCTCCCCCAAATGAAACCGTGTTAATAATTTGCTGCTGAACCTCTTCACTTTCTGAAAACAAATATAGAGCTAGCGGCTTTGCTTTTTGATGAACTGCACTTACGACCTCATCTACACTTTCATATTCAATAAGAGGTAAAATTGGACCGAAAATTTCGTCTTGCATAACGCTTGAATCCCATTTTACTTCGTCTAAGACGGTTGGAGCAATCTGGAGCGTTTCTTCATTATAATTACCGCCAATTACAACTTTTCCATCTTGTAAAAACTCAATTAAACGATCGAAGTGTCTCTCACTGACAATTCTGCCATAACGCCCGCTTGTGAGTACATCTTCGCCATAAAACTGCGTTACCGCTTTCTGTAGCTGTGCAATAAGCTGAACCTTTACGTCTTTATGAACTAGCAAGTAGTCTGGAGCAACGCATGTTTGACCAGCATTCATACTTTTACCAAACATGATGCGCTTAGCCGCAAGTTCAACATTTGCATCTCTATGCACAATACAAGGGCTCTTACCTCCTAGCTCTAACGTGACTGGAATGAGCTGCTTTCCTGCTTCTTGCATAATGACTTTTCCAACGTTGACGCTTCCTGTAAAGAAAATATAATCCAGCGGTTGCTTCAATAAGATTTGAGTCGTTTCCACAGCTCCTTCTATAACTGTAACAAACGAAGGGTCAAACGTTTTGGCAAGCAATTCTTCCATTACCCTTGAAACATTAGGCGTCAGTTCCGACGGCTTAATAATTGCTGTATTGCCCGCTGCAATAGCGCCAATTAATGGTGAAATAGCTAGTTGAAACGGGTAGTTCCACGGTGCAATAATGAGCGTCACTCCGTAAGGTTCCGGGATGATATATCCTTTTGAACCAATATGAGTCATGACTGTCTTTGCTTTTTTAGACTTCATCCAGCCGTCTAAATGCTTTAGCGTAAAGCGAATTTCTTCTAACAAAATGCCAATCTCAGAAGCATACGCTTCTATTTCTGATTTGTTTAAATCTTTTTTCAACGCCTCCATAATTACTTCTTCATTGGATTTAATCATGGATTGCAAATCCTTTAGTGCCTGCACTCGCACGGCTTTGGACTTTGTCTTTTGTTCATAGAAGTACCGCTTTTGCTTTTCGACAATATTGCTGATAATGTTCTCATCTGTAACGTAATACTCACTATGCTTCATTTCTTCACCTCTTTGATCATAAACATTCTTTTTCAATTGTTGAAATTAATTCCTTTAATAGCCCTACCGCATCTTCTAATGCGAGTGAATAATAACGCTGCGTTCCTTTTTGCTCAATACTTACAAGCTTTTGGTCACGTAATATTTTTAAGTGATGAGAAACTGCTGGTCGAGAGAGGGTTGATTCTTTTGCGATTTCATTGACCGTTAGCGGTTCCTTTTCTGCTAATAATAAAATAATGTCCTGTCTCGCTGAATCGCTTAGTGCTTGAAAAACAGGAATACTGGATCGAAATAATTCCACTGCGCGTGTACTCATGCTACCTATCCTCTCTTACTTAACTTCTTGCATACTTCTTACAACTTTTGTAATAAGCTTACGTGGGAAAAACCTCGGCAGCATAGTTGCTACTTTAAACTTTGCTCCAAGTATAATAATCGTTTTCCCTCTCATGAATTGTTCATAACCTACTTTCGCTACATCTTCCACATGGAGAGCCCCTGATTCAAATAATTTTGAGCCACTTAAATTAGCTCGGTCACTAAAGCCCGTCTTAGTAGGCCCTGGGCAAAGCGCACTAATGGTTATATTAGTATCTTTCAACTCATTCTCCAACGCTTCAGTAAACGATAAAACATAGGCCTTTGTTGCATAGTAAACAGCCATCAATGGTCCAGGTAAAAAAGAAGCTACTGATGCAATGTTAAGAATTCGCCCTTGGTTACGCTCCACCATTTCTGGTAAGAATAGCTTCGTTAAATACGTGAGCGTTTTTATATTTAAGTCAATCATATCTGCTTCTTCAGCCCAAGATGTCTCGATAAATGTACCATATAAACCGAAGCCAGCATTGTTGACTAGAAACTGAACCGTAATACGTTGTTGCTTTATTTCATCGTAAAGCTTTAACGCCTCTTTTTGTTTAGAAAGATCTTTTATACTAATTAAAACAGAAATTGAATAGTTATTTTCAAGCTCTTTCTTTAACTCTTCCAACTTTTCTTTACTACGTGCTACTAATACGAGTGAATAGCCATCTTCCGCAAAATGATATGCCAATTGTCTTCCAATTCCACCTGACGCACCTGTAATCAAAGCATATCCTTTTTCCATTTAAAACAGCCCTTGCGTTTATATGTTTAAAAACTTAAACATTTGAACATATCTTATCGAACTTAGTTTATACTGTCAACTTTTTATACATACGAGCATTTTACAAATTTCTCTTTTTGTTTACATAAAAGGCTAATGTCGTCTAGTTTTGACAACCTTTGTCACCTAGCAGGAAAAATTAGTTAGATATGGTGAATACAACATACAACGAAAATCAAGCTAATACATACTTTTTATTAGGAAAGAATTAGAGGAGGAAAAAAAATGACTGAAATTTATACAATTAAAGCTGTATGTGACCGCCTAGATATAGATCGTCGCACATTAAAAGGGTGGGAAAGTTCCTTACAGGGTTATTTATATATTGAGAGAAGAGATGGAGCACGTGTATATACTGAGGACAAAATTGAGTTGCTCAGTGATATTAACCAGCTATTTGCGGAAAACTGCACCTTAGATGAAGTGAAAGAATACATACAGCTAGTGAGCCAAGAAACGCAGACGGTCTATGAAGAAGCTGCTCCTACAGTTGACGAAGTGTCGTCTGCAGAGACGAACGAAGATGTAGAGTCAAAATCCCTTGAGAAACCTGAAGACAGAATTGAGGAAATAGATGAAAAGAAAACTCACCCGCCTATTGAAGAACCAATTACTGAAGAGAAAGCGAACGTGTCTAATGAAGAGCTACTAAACAAACAAAGTCATCTTCATGCTAATGAATCAGAACCCGTCTCTTCTAATGACGTTATCGTACAAGAACGAGAAATATTGCAAGGAGAACTTGTAGAAGCGGTGCGACGCTACGAGGATGTTTTTGAAGTATTAAATTCATTTAAAGATGATTTATTAAAAGAAATGCGTGAAGGAATGCGTAACGAAGTACGTGAAGAAATTGTTGGTGAAGTAAAAAAAGAGCTTGAAAAAAGCGCTAATCAAACGTACGAAATGGTTGAAACGGTGGGAGCTGTTATCTCTGAGTCTTCAGAACGTAACGCTAAAGAAGTCGAGAATATGTCTAAGAAAATTCTCCGTGCCAATGAAAAAGCATTAGATGAAATCTCGTCCATTATGGATGAACAGTCTCATACCGCAGAGCAAAGCGCTGAAGAAATGAAATTGTATATGAAAGATATCGTAGCGAATGCCGATGAATCATCAAAAGAGATGCAATATTTACTTGATCGCTTTTCTAGCAATTCTACCGTTGCAATGAATCAAGTTAAATTTATGGTCGAAAAGCTCTCTAATTCTTCTAGCCATACGACAGAAGAACTGCGAGATTTAATTGATTCCATGAATGAAGAACGCGTTTACTATTTGAAAGAAATGGAAAAGGAAAGAAAGCTTCACCGCCAAAATGTGTCTGAGCGAGAAGAAATGTTCAATGATTTTGTTCAAACATTTCGCCAAACAGCTGCTGCTGATATGAAAAGAAAGCGAAAGTGGTGGAAGCTCTTTTTATCATAATAAGTAAAGTCCCCAGTATCATGGGGACTTTACTTATTTTACGGGTCTTACTAAAATTGTCGTAAGCTCTTTTAGGAATGCCTGTTCATTAATACCCCAAGCTATATATGATGGTTCTTTTTGTTCTTCAACTAATGTTTTAGGTCGAAAATCTGCGATACTTTGTCCTTTTGCTTCTCCACTTAACTCTACACTTACTTTACGTTGAACATATTGAATAAGCTCATCGTTAACTAAAGCCATTAACGGAACGATATCATGTATAGGCGTTCCTTGTATACCAGGCCATTGCTTTTTATAGGCTTCAAAATAATAAGTATAAATTGGTAATATTAGAGGTTGAAATGGGTTTTGACTGGTTGATGATATTTTTTGAATCGTTTCCGGCTTTACAATAACCTTATGAGTAACGTTTAATGGATACACTCGCACCTTTTCTGCTCGTTCCATAACTACATTAGCCGCAATAGAATCACCATGAAAGTTAGCTTCTGCAACAGGCGTAACATTTCCTGGCACCATAAAAGCGCCACCCATTATAAAAAATTCATTTACATATTCATTTAATACATCCCCATGAAGTACAAATAACATAGCTAATTCCGTTAGACGTCCCGTAGCAATCACCGTAATATTCCCTTTATACGTTTCAATTAACTCGAATGATTTACTAAATGACTCCACCGGTAACGCAAAGGATGGAGGAACATTAATTGGCCCTAAAGTTTCTCCATGTATCTCAGGATAAAAAACAGAGATTTCACCTGTGATTGGTCCTTTAGCCCCTTCTATAATTGGAATATCTTTACGATTTGCTAACGTTAAAACATAAGAAGTATTTAAAATCGCATCTTCTTTTGATACATTTCCATATCCGCTCACAATCCCTACTACGTTAATATTAGGATGTAAAAGAGCATACATAAGCGCCAAGGCATCATCAATACCTGGGTCCATAAACAACAAGACGTTAATCTCTTCTCGCAAAGCACCACCTCCCATTTTTTAACACACCTTATATAGTATATTTATGTTCAGTGATGCTTTGAAATACATGATACCCGCTTACAGATGCTCCGATCGTTCCTGCACCAGGGAAAATCGTATCTCCACAGAGCCATGCCCTTAACACCCGAGCGATGGGAAAGACTGTTAAACAGAGCATTCTCTAACGTTTGAGGAAATCCTCCTACGCCCCCTTGAGCTCTGGATGTGAAACGTTCCTACGCCACCGGTCCACCTGAAATTTGATGAATGGCAGATTCAATATGTGGAATGACTGTTTTTATTCCTTCAATCATTTTTGTTTCCATCACTGTTTTTTAGCATCGTAAGCTTCTTTTGTTTGCCACTTGTTTAGCTCAATATGAGTTGAAGCTGTAATCGTTCGATAGCCTTTTGGTGCACGCTTTTCATCATTTGGATGGGAGATGGAAACAAAAATGTGTTCAGCTTCTGTCATATCTCCTTGCTCTGATAGAAGAATTTGCTGAAATAAAGAAAGATTATTCGGTAAATCTTCTTCTTTGACAGCCAAATACATCGTATATGTACCCCACTGCGGTAATTTCGCTTTTGCTCTCAGCTTTGGGGTTAGCTTCATATATACGTCTTCATCTAGTATTGTGCCTAAGTTTTGAACCGGCACATTGCACACAACATGAAAAGCATCATAGGAATTATCACGATGGTCATGGATAATCCACCGATTGTCCTTTCTTTCTATTCGTACTGCTTCTCTTCCTTTTATTGCTTTTCCTCCATGATTTTCAATGTACGTCTGAAGTCTTTCTGCAACTTGATACAGTCCTCCCTTTACATAAAACGCTCCTTCGCGACTTTTACTTTTTAACGTTTTATTTCGTAATGACGCCGCAAATAACGCGGTCGCCAGAGTTCCCTGCAGGGTCCGTTTCATAATCATCTGGCCCTGCATGAATAACGAGGGATGAACCGTCAACATCTAGTAATGAATTAGGCTTTCCTTCCGCTAGCGTTACAAGTGAAGCGAAAGTCTCTGCGTTAATTTTCCCGCGCTTATCTGCTTCTAAATTAGGAAGATCACCACCGTGAGGACCTTTCGGGTTTTTAAATCCATGCTTACGATCATAGGGATTAAAGTGTCCACCTGCGGTTTTGAAATCTGGAACTTCACATTTACCAATTTCGTGAATATGAAAACCATGTCTACCTGGAATTAGCCCTTCTGCTTCGACTTTAATACGAACTCCATTTTTCTCTTCTGTAAAGGTTGCTTTCCCTACTTTTGCCCCTTTTGTATCCATTAATTCTACCGTTAATGGCGCAACTGATTCCTTATTTACTTCTGTAGCTGGTTGGTACTCATCCTGGGAATGTTGTTGACCTTGTCCTAACCCACAGGCAGCTAACAGTAAGAAAACTGCGCTGACACAGCATTTCATTAAGATTGTTTTCATTATTAATTCCTCCTTTAGCTTTCATATCATCATCCTTTCACATTTCATAGGTTTTTAGACGTCAAAAAAAGAGCGCGGGACAGGACGAAATAATTCCTTTTCAAATCAAAGAAGAACCATTACTTTTTTATAATGGTTGGGTTGTAGGAACAAGTTCGTTCCATTGCGCCCCACTCTTTTTTTAAATTGTTTTCTGAACCAACAAAAAATCCGAACGATTGAGAGTTAACTCTCAATCGTTCGGATAGATCACTAACTGAGATATTTATGTCTCAGCATCTTTTTTCTATTTGTTAATAATGTATTTTTTTTCAGTTCCATCAGCAAAGCGCACTTCTAATTCAAATGATTCATAATCACTATTTAAATTAAATACTTTTACTACTTCTTTGACAACATCTTTTTCAGGTGTATTCTGGTCAAACGTTAATTTTTCAAACTTAGATGATAGCTCTTCAAAAGCCTCATTGCCTTTTAAATGCTTATCATTTGCTTCATCGTCAATTTTTGCTTCCATATCATCTTTTTCATTTTCGTATTCTACTTCATAGTCATTGTTTAAACCTTCATACTCTACATCCAAATCGAACTTCGAGAAGTTAAACGCCCTATTTTGATCATTTTCGCTGTTTGTTGATTGTTGCTCTACGTTGTCTTCAACCGGAGCTTCTGGTGGTGGAGATTCCACTTCATCATTATTACATGCAGCTAAACCTAATAGAGCAGCGAACGATACAGAAAGAACAGATACTTTTTTCAACATAAAAAACGCCTCCTTAAATATACGACTACTATTCGTATACCCAACGGAGACGTTTATTATACGCATACTAGTAAATTACTTTACGCTTGAATATGAAATGCTGTACATTTTATTAAAATAAGTGTTGTACAATGCCTGTACTGCTTTTTCAAGTGCATCAGCCTTTACTCCAAACATCATGCTTACTTCTGAAGAGCCTTGGTTAATCATTTCTAAATTCACGCCTGCTTTGGCAAATGCTTCTGTAGCCTTAGCCGCAATTCCAACAGAACTGTTCATTCCTTCTCCTACTACCATTACTAGCGCTAAATTTCGTTCAATTGAAATGTTATCTACTTCCAACTCTGTTTGAATACGATCAAGTACCCGCTCTTCTACTTCCGGCGTTAGCTGATGTTCACGCATAACGACTGAAATGTTATCGATTCCGGACGGCGTATGCTCGTATGAAATCCCTTCATCTTCTAAAATTTGCAGAAGCCGTCTGCCAAATCCGATTTCACGATTTAACAAATATTTATCGACATGAATATTGCAGAAGCCTTTATCACCTGCAATGCCTACGACAGGTTGTTCGCCAACTTTTCGCTTAGAGACAATAAATGTTCCCTTTGCCTTGGGATTGTTTGTATTCTTGACGCATACCGGAATCCCGGATTTAAAGACAGGTTCAAGCGCTTCGTCATGGAAAACAGAAAAGCCTGCATAAGACAATTCGCGCATTTCTCGGTACGTCACTTCTTTCATTTCACAAGGTTTTTCAACAAGTCTTGGATCTACGCTATAAATTGCATCTACATCTGTGAAGTTTTCATATAAGTCTGCTTTAACACCAGCAGCAACAATAGAACCTGTAATATCAGAACCACCTCTTGAAAACGTCACAATATTGCCTTGTTCAGAGTAACCAAAGAAGCCCGGGATAACTAAAATGCCTTCACGCTCTTTCAACTTTGGTAACTCTTCATAAGAAAGCTCTAAAATTCTTGCTCGACCTGGCTCATCTGATACAAAAATACCCGCTTCTTTAGGATTTACATACGAAGCTTCTTCTCCTAAATGCTGTAGATATGCAGCCATTAATCTTGCATTATTATCTTCACCACTTGCTTTCAAACAATCTAATAAGCGGAATGGGTCATTTTTATGTAAAGAAATTAATGAGTCAATGTTATCAATGATTTCCGTGATAATCTCTTCAGACATTTCTAACTCAGTCACAATTTCTCGATAACGATCAATGACTTTGCCAAACTCTTCTACGTAATCTTCACCTAGCTGAATTTTCCCAGCCAACGCAATTAATAAGTCTGTCATTTTTGTGTCATCAGCATATCGCTTTCCTGGTGCAGATACAACAATCATTTTTCTCTCTTTGTCTGCTTGAATGATTTGTGCAACTTGTTTAAATTTCGCTGCGCTTGCAACTGAACTCCCGCCGAATTTCGAAACCTTCATGTTTGAGACACTTCCTTACCTGTTTTTAATATTCAACTATTGTAACATAATCTGTCTGACAAAAAAGCTTTCTGTCTAATTTTTCTAACAATTCTTCGAATATTAAATCTATTGTACTTCCAAAAAGAACAAATGTCTATAATATAAATACAAACCTCCTGCTTTTTACAGGAGGTTTTAACTTTTAAACTACTTTTTTCTTTTTCAATACTCCAACAAGTAGAGCTGTTACAACTGCACCGATAATGATAGCTAGTGCGTATAAGAATGGGTTACCCTCTACTACACCAATTACGAAAATACCACCGTGAGGAGCTGGTAAACCAATACCAAATACCATTGTTAAGGCACCTGCTACTGCTGCACCAATAACCGCTGCTGGAATTACGCGACCTGGATCTGCTGCTGCGAATGGAATAGCTCCTTCTGTAATAAATGAAGCTCCCAGCGCGTAACATGTTTTTCCTGCTTCACGTTCTTGCTGTGTAAATCTATTTTTGAAGATTGTTGTTGCTAACGCTAAGCCTAATGGAGGTACCATACCACCAGCCATAATTGCAGCGTGTGGACCAAAGTTTCCTGCATCAATCATTGCAATACCAAACGTAAATGCTGCTTTGTTGATTGGGCCACCCATATCAACGGCCATCATACCTGCTAAAATAATTCCTAATAATACTAAGTTACCTGTTTCAAACCCACTCAACCACTGTGTTAATCCATCATTGATTGCTTTAACTGGATCGATAATGACATAAAGCATAATCATTCCGGTAATGAATATCCCGAATAATGGGTACAAAAGAACTGGCTTAATACCATCTAATGCCTGTGGTAAACGACTGAACAATTTTTTCAATCCAAGTATGATATAACCTGCTAAGAAACCTGCGATTAGCCCACCTAAGAAACCTGCTTGACCAGTAGAAGCCATTAAACCTCCGACCATACCTGGTGCTAAACCTGGACGATCGGCAATACTCATCGCGATGAAACCAGCTAATACTGGAATCATTAAACCAAATGCGTTACCGCCACCAATTGTATTTAATGCTGCTGCAAACGCATTATAGGTTGGATCATCGGGTTTGACTGCATCAATACCAAACATGAATGAGATGGCAATTAAAATCCCGCCTCCTACTACGAATGGAAGCATTGCAGATACACCGCTCATTAAGTGTTTATAAAACCCTTTACGTTCTGAACTTCCAGAAGAACCACTCTCAGATTTACCACCGTCACCGCTATAAACAGGTGCATCTCCTTTAAGCGCTCGATTAATTAACTCTTCTGGTTTACGAATCCCTTGTGCTACTGGTACTTGTATGACCTTTTTACCAGCAAAGCGAGCCATTTCAACCTGTTTGTCAGCCGCTACGATAATTGCTGTTGCTTTTTCGATTTCTTCAGCTGTTAATGCGTTCTTAATACCACTTGAACCGTTTGTTTCAACTTTAATCGTAACGTTCATTTCTTTTGCTTTTGCTTTTAAACTATCTGCTGCCATATAAGTATGAGCGATACCTGTTGGGCACGCCGTAACTGCTAAAACTAGCTCATCGTCCGACTTTGTATCAACTTCTTCTGGCTGTTCATTCTCTGTTTCTTTATCATCAATTAACTGGATAACTTCATCAATTGACGCAGCATTTAATAATGACTGACGAAAATCTATATCCATTAATAACGTTGATAAGCGTGATAGCGTTTCTAAGTGAGCATTATTTGCTCCTTCACTTGCCGCAATCATAAAGAATAAGTGTGCCGGCTGACCATCAAGCGATTCATAGTCAAGCCCTTCTTTTGAACGCCCAAATGCAATTGCTGGCATCTTTACCGAGCTTGTCTTTGCATGTGGAATGGCAATCCCTTCACCAATTCCCGTTGTGCTTTGTGATTCACGGTTTAAAATTGCTTGCTTATATCCTTCACGATCGTTTAAACGACCTGCTTCATCCAATTTGCCAACTAACTCATCAATAACATCTGATTTTGATGAACTTTGTAGATCAAGAATGATTGTGTCTTTTTTCAATAGCTCTGTAATTCTCATTCTCGGCTCCCCCTACTTTATCTTTGTAATTGAAACTTGTTCTAATAATTCTTCTACATAGCTTTTTTCACATAGTTCAAGCGAGAAAGCTGTAGCACTACCCGATGCCACTCCTGTACGGAATGCCTCAAGTAAGTCATTTTCTTTTGTGTAAGCAGCTAGAAAACCCGCTACTAGTGAATCGCCTGCTCCAACTGAGTTTTTAACATTCCCTTTTGGTGCAGTTGCTCGGTACACTGCATCTTTTGTAATCAACAGTGCCCCGTCCCCAGCCATGGAAACTCCTACGTTTTTTGCTCCCATTTCGACTAGTTTTTGACCGTATTGAATTGCATCTTCTACACCGCTTACCTCAACATTAAATAATTCGCCAAGCTCGTGATGATTTGGCTTAATAAAAAATGGATTATGCTTCACTACATCTAGAAGTGTTTTCCCACTTGCATCTACGACAACTTTCACACCTTTAGCAGTAGCTTGTTGCGTAATCGTTTCATAAATATCTTTTGGAAGCGTTTTCGGAATACTGCCTGCTAACACAAGCACATCATGCTCTTTCATCTGAGAGATTTGCTGTAAAAGCTGCTGAAGAGCTTCTTCCGAAATAGTAGGCCCTTGTCCATTTACTTCTGTTTCAGCTTTTGTTTTTAGTTTTACATTAATGCGAGTATCTTCATTAACTCTTGTAAAAGCGGTTTTGATTTCTTCCGTTTTCAAGTAATCTTCAATATATGTTCCAGTAAACCCACCGATAAAACCAAGCGCTTTGTTTTCGACGCCCAATCGTTTCAACACGCGAGATACGTTAATTCCTTTTCCACCCGGAAACTTTACTTCGCTTGTTGTTCTGTTTAATTCGCCTTCTTTAAAGTCTGTTACATGTACAATGTAATCAACTGAAGGGTTTAACGTACATGTATAGATCATAATTTCACAACCTTTATGTCTGTTTTGTTTGCATATTGTATAAGCACCTCTTGCGGTAGCTCATTTGTAATAACAGTTGCTGCATGTAGGTCTGCTATTTTTGCAAAGCTGGTTTCAAAAAATTTTGTTGAGTCTGCCAGGATATAAGACTCATGAGATAGCTTCATCGCTGTTTGTTTAATAAGGGCTTCCTCAGGATCCGGTGTGGTGTATCCGTATTGATGATGAATTCCGTTTGCTCCCATGAAGCATTTATCAAAGCGATACTGCTCTAAACTTAAGAGCGCACCATTTCCAATTAAAGCACCTGTCTTATGCTTAAGAGCACCACCTGTTAAATAAAGGGTAATACCTTCTTTAAGCATTAAATTTAAATGCATAAGCCCATTTGTCACAACAACTACATCTTTTTGTTTTAAAAATGGAATCATTTCATACGTTGTCGTTCCTGCATCTAAAAAGATGCAATCGCCTTCATGGATAAGAGAAGCTGCGTATTCAGCAATTCTTTGTTTGTCTTCTACATTTTTATCAGCTTTTTCTATAACGCTTAGTTCAATTCGCTTTTTCTGAATTAGTGAAGCACCACCGTGAACACGTTTAAGTAGCTGTTCTTCTTCCAACTGACTTAAGTCACGACGTATTGTGGACTCAGAGGCACCCGTCACTTCAATAAACTCTTGCACTTTAACAAGCTCTTTTTCTTTTAAAAGCTTTAACATTAGCTGATGCCTTTCAGGTGTTAGCATAACGTGACTCCTTTTCCAAAAAAGCGTTTTCATTTATCTTTCATGATTTTACTTTAACACGCAAATCTTTCAAAATCAATCATAAAAAATCAGTTTCATTCACTTTTTTTATTTTTTTTAATAAAAACTTACGGTTAACGGAAGCGCTCTAATATGTAGGTTTCAACACATTTACACTAAAATCAAACGTTATAACCAAATGTTATAATGCGGTCATATTAATTGTTCAACCTGTCATCATTGAACGTTTATGATTGTTTTATAACAAATAAAGCTTGTTCACTTAAATTTGCCCACACCAAAAAGTTGTCCATTTTTTTGGACAACCATTGGGAAGTTCGTTATTTAAATAGAAACAACAGCATGTATAAAATGGATGCTAACGCCGATGAAATAGCTAAACTAGATGCAAAGCGAACGAGCCTTCTTTTGATGAACTGCGTTAACTCAATTTCTCTCACTTGACTTTTTTCATTTTGCATATCTTTCCCCTTCTTTTTTATATAGCTACGGCACACTTTACACTCAATACTACCTCGTCTCAATACTACCTCGTGCTGCCGCGAGCTTTTTTATCAGTATATGCAGACTCCACAAAAAAGATACAAAGCCAATGAATACAATAAAAGCTACTTCAAAATTGAAGCAGCTTAATCCATGCACAGCATTGCGTTAACAACAAAGCTTTCCCGAATAGAATATGTATAATAAGGACCCGTTGCTAAAAGGCGGTTTGATTGCTGATCAATACAATCAATCGTGACTCGATCATACTTTCGAACGCTACCTCCTTCATAAACATGTAGATTAACTAGTCGATGTTGTTCGCACGCTGTATGAAGGATTTGACTAATCTTTTCTCTACCTTGCATTCGTGCTGGTGGTGTCTCTAATTTTAGATGAGAACGATAAATTTCTTTCATCTGCTCCACATGTTCGGGCATCAAAAGCTTGGCATATTTTTTTAGTTCTTCTTGATACAACTCCCTCTCCCCTTTCATTATCCACATTAACGAACATACGTTCTTTTTGTAAGGCAGAAATTATTTTTATTTATCATAATATGCTTTATTCATTGCATAACTTTTTCATTTTTCCATATGAAGTTCAGCGTGTCAAAAAATTTACCTCTCGTTTTTAAAAACTAGTCTTTCATTCCAGTAGTCTCCTTGATATAATACATTTTCATGGAGATAGTTTCGCCAGAATGAAAATTAACACACTAGAAAGAAGATGTATATGATGGTAAAACGAATAAAAGAAATTATACTAATTTTATTTGGTAGCTTAATTTTTGCGCTTGGTATCAACTATTTTGCTATTCCAAACGAGCTTGCAGAAGGTGGCGTAACTGGGGTTACTATGATTACATACTACCTGTTCCAGTGGTCTCCAAGTATAACAAACTTTATTATTAACGGCCTGCTCGTTTTGGTTGGATATAAGTTTTTACATAGACGCGTCATTGTCTATACGGTCCTTTCTATTGTTGCTACTTCGGTTTTTTTACATCTAACTGAAGAAGCAGGAGCACCGCTAGACGATACGCTTTTAGGCGCCATCTTCGCTGGCCTATTCGTTGGAATCGGTCTTGGCCTCGTGTTTAGAGGCGGGGGGACCTCAGGTGGATCTGCGGTTATTGCTCGAATGACTAATGAATACTTTGATTGGAATATTAGCAGAACCATGCTTGCGATTGATTTAGTCGTTGTAGGAAGTGCCTATTTTGTAATTGGAGGCGAAAAAACGATGTACACCGTTATCGCACTCTACATTGGTACAAAGGTACTTGATTATATTATTGAAGGATTAAACCCTCGCAAAGCCGTAACGATTATTTCAACTCGTTCAAACGAAGTGGCTGAACAAGTTAATAATAAGATGGAGCGTGGCGTAACGGTTTTTACAGCGCACGGCAGCTATACAAAAGAAGCCAAACAAGTACTCTATATTGTAATTAACAAGCAAGAGCTTTTAGAGCTAAAGCGAATTATTCATAAAGTGGACGATCAAGCGTTTGTTGTAGTGCATGATGTGCGAGATGTATTTGGTCTCGGTTTTACTTTACCGAAAGCAGGCTAACCCTTCTATTATATAATAGAAGGGTTTTTTCACCATTTAGATAGCTTTATGTTTAAAATAAGTTAAGCCACTGACGAAAAAGAAAGCAAAGCTCCCTAAAACAGTAATGAGTAATGTTCCTGGTGTAAAGAATAAAAATTGAAAAATACCAGCATTGATATTTTAATACCAATCGTTATCGTTTTATTATTTTCATCCACTCAGTTTATGACACCAGTTACAATTAAGGAAATTAGTTTAATGATTATTGGATCAATTGCTTTAGGAAGTTTCATAGGAGCAGTTTTATATGGCTTAAACAAATTTTTTCAAAAGTTGACAACAAACTAAATAAAAGCCCTTTGACTCAAAGGCTTTTCTTTTGGTATCATCTAGTAGTTTTGCATATCTTAGTGTCATTTCTGGAGAAGCATGAGCCAATAACTCTTGTACTGTTAAAATATCTGCACCACCGTTTAACATTTTGACAGCATATGTATGGCGAAATTGATGGCTTTTAAAATAAATGCAATCTTTGCACTAGAACCTTTTGATTGGTGACAAAAACCAGCTAATATCCGGTCAAGATATTAGCTGGTTTTTTGTAATGAACACTTAGAGCGAAAAGAGCGCAATCCTTACTCTAGAAAAGCGCCCGATTGTGGAAAACCAAAGAGTAACAATCACCCTATCTGATAAATTCATAAAACGGATTCTCTGGTTCATCTTTTTTTAAATCCACATTATATTCACCAAGAAAATTGATGTACTCCTATTCTAACAAATTTTATTTGGGACTTATATGTATGCCTTCACTCTCCCGCCAATCTGCGTAAAGTATACGCTTTACATTATCATATCCATTGGTAGTTAATTGGTTATCTAACCACTGTTGATCAAATCCGAGTTCATGTAAATTATCCCATAAAATTTCCCCATCTATAATTAACGATGTTGGGAGGTCTACTTGACTTTCTGGAAGATTGAGATCTTGCTTGTCTGGGTTTTGATACTTAGATTTTAATAATAAACTTATTTCCCCATTAGCTTCCAATATACCGTATTTGACTTCGCGAACTGAAAAAACATTATTTTGTCGAAGTATACTCAAAACTTGATTTACATCCAATTTGTTCTTTTTAAGTAACTTTCGATCCATGACACCATCCCGAATGATGATGTTAGGATCGCCTAATAAGAGAGAACGTATCGATTTATTTTTTAGAGTCATAAACTCTATCACCAACATGAGAAGCGTCCACAATCCGATGGCATATAAAAAGTGAAAAGTCCTTACCTTATCTTCATACATGGTATTTCCTAAAAGATCTCCAAGTACTAACACAAAAACTAAGTGAAACGGGGTTAACTGAGAGATGGATGTTCTGCCTGTTATGATAATAATAAAAAATAAGGTGACAAAACCTACTATGACTTTGATCGTTACTAAACCAATATTAACTTCTTCCAAAGTTTTTTCCTCCAATTTAAATTTTACTTAGTTGTAAGATCTTGAAGTGTAGATAAAAATGATACAGCTTATCTTCTAATAAACTTATTTCCTTAAGATTTTCAAATATATTATCTATTGATATCACCCCTATATTTAAATTAAAAGCTAACAGCTATTTTTGAATTCAAACTCTTTGAGCTGCCTTTTTTAGTATTTCTATTTTTTAGTAATAAAATTCCATCGTAAATAAGAAAAAAACCCATGTTGAAAGTTCTTCTAACACGGGTTTTCGACTTTTTTCAAATGAATCAGAAATATTTTAAAAACAATGAAATTTTTAAAATATAGATTTAAGATAGAACAATAAAAACAGGATACATCATCTTATAATAATGGAGAAAGCAGGCGAGAACCCTGTTCAACAATGCGATCGGTCAGGGATCGTTGCAGCAAGTCTTCAATTCTTAATGGTACAGAATCAGTAAGATCCCTCTCGAACTGCTCTGTGAGTTCCCCTGCCACATCAGCACTGTACAAGACTTGACACACTTCATAATTCAGGCGAAAACTTCTCATATCATAGTTTGCTGAGCCTACTTCTGCAATTTCCTCATCAATGATCATCAGTTTCGCATGTAACATTCCTTTATCGTACTGGTAGATTTGGACCCCAGCTTCTATAAGTTCCCCGTAATAGGTACGACTTGCAAAGCCCACAATTTTTTGATCAATATGGCGAGGAACAAGTAATCTTACCCGTACACCACGAGCCACAGCTGTCTTTAATGCCATAATAATATCTGTTTCTGGTATAAAGTAGGGCGTTGTTATATCAATGGTTTTGGTCGCTTGTGTTATACATATAAAGTAAGCTTGACGAATAACTGGTGTAGGAATTCCAGGGTTTCCTTCCAACGTATGGATGTATGCTTTTTGCAATTCTCCTGTCTTTGTTTGAGTATTGTCTGTTTTACCTTCTATAGGCCATAACTCAGATCCTAATTCGGCAGACCATCTTGAAAGATCTATGCTGCCGGTTGGATTGATTTCCTTTGATTTATATTTTGGGATTTTAGGGGCCTTTTTCGTTGCCTCAGATTTTGTTTTTGACTTTATCCGTTCTGGTACAGCTATATTCCAATGAACGTCGAAGATAGTCTGCAAGTCGTCTGTTGCTTCCCCTATAATTTGCAAATGAGTGTCCCTCCAAAATCCTACGTCTGGCTTTAATCCCGTATATTCATACCCAACGTTCATACCGCCAGTAAAGGATTCCTTTCTGTCAATCGTGACAATCTTACAATGATCCCGATAATTCCAATTGGACAAAATCCAGGGAAAGCTTAAAGGAAATATTGTCCGACATTCTATCCCTGCTTCCACCATCTGAAGAATTTTTTGACGCGGAAATTTTTTACTCCCCCAACCATCTCTAATAAAACGAACCCGCACTCCATTTACTGCTTTTTCGATCAGCAGTTCTGTGATGCGATTACCAATTTGGTCGTTCCGATAGATGAAATATTCCAGATCAATGGTTTTTTGGGCTTTTTGTAGGGATTCGATAAGTTGTTCATATTTTGCTATTCCATTGTTTAGTACTTGGACTTTGCCGACTCGAAGCCCGCCTACAGTAAAATACCTTAAAGCATCGGCGATTATCGATGCTGAATCACTACATGTATCAGGTAACTTATCAGACTCATTATGAAAAGAGGTCAATCTTTTACGATGAATAAGCTTGGGATTTGATATGCTAAGATATAGTAAGAAACCAACGACAGGCAAAACAAGGACGATTACTATCCAATTCAAAGCTTTGGCTGGCCGACGAACTTCCCAAATTGCTATGAATAAGATAAAGAACGTATTTAACAGGTATAGAAAAAAAATCCACTCCAACTAAAATTCCTCCTTAGTTTTTCCCTTAATATGTACAAACTATGTAGCAAGTATACGTTTGGAATACGAGGAATTGTTCAGATTGACCTTTTCTCATGAGACACCTCAAATAATTTTGTAATTAGTTTGTTTTGTCACAGGAAATTTAATGTTGGAGATGTATCGAAAAACAAAAAAGGAGGTTCGTTTTACATTTATTCCATTTAAACCTAAAATCTTACATTATTCTGCTGTAGCTGACTAAGTATATTCGATGTTAAAAAGACTCCAACAGGGGGTAAGGTACCACTAATTACGGGATATCCGGTAAGAGCTCTATCGGTTGTAGTAACCCATGTTCCGTATTCGCTGCGGGTATCATAGCTGAAATTGGCCAAATAGACCGGTTTGATGATGAAACTAAAGTAGCGAAATACGCAAGTCTATACTGGCGAAAGCATCAGTCTGGGCGCTTTACTGCCGAAGACAGTCCTTATCACGTAACGGTAACTACTACTTGCGATATTACTTAGTTGAAGCCGCCAACTCCGTAAGAAGGCAAGTTCCGGATTACCGGGATTTACTACGTGAAAAAGTACAGTGAAGTACCAAAACATCAACACAAACGTGCACTCGTTCTAACCGCAAGAAAACTCGTGCGATTGGTGGATGCGCTACTAACGCAGTCACCAACTCTTTACGCCAGAAAGGGGCGTGAAAATATGACATAAAACTTGTCATTGCTATCTTTCAAATAATTTCCAGTAAATAACATTCGTTACTGGTCTAGTTTCGTGATGCTTTTTTTAAGTAAATTGCCCTTTGATAACTTTACATTCTTTCATTTTTCAGTTGACATACTACCGCAGGTCTTTATTATCCATTATTAAAAATTATGTTTATACTATATCCATTAATGGATTTTACTAAAGACCCTTCTGTCCTATGCCAACTGCTAAATTGTTACTTCTGACTTTATAGCTTGAAACCCGTCATAACCTTATTTAACCTCTTAAAAGAGGGGTCACTTTATCAATGGCTTCTTGTAACTTTTGACTGTTTTGGCTATACATATGTTTCGCTTTTTCTACTTCTGTCCCAAGCGCAAATAATTCTAAGTCCGCCTGACATTTTTTCATGGTTGAAAGTAATAAAGGCTTTTCTTGAGGAGAAGGAACTTGAAGTTTATCATCAAAAAGGTCAACGGTTAATTGCCCATAAGAATCTACCTGCCCAAGAAAGACATTTTCAATGGTAACTCCTAGTTTTTCTAGTTCAGTGTGTAACCACCTTCTGCTTTGGCCAATTGTCGCTAATGGTTCATCTAATATTTCACCATCCATAATAACTGTTTGAGGTTCCTTACTTGGAGCAACAGCTATCCCTAAATCTTTTGCGGTTAACGGTCGATTTTCTTTCTTTAACAAGACGTTGAGATCGCCGGTTGGCTCTAATACCGCAAATTCCACATCAGCTGCCTGATAGACACTTTTCTGTCGAAGTAACTCTAACAATTCATCGATTGTGTATTTTTCCTTTTTCAAATTATCTTCCATGATTTTTCCATCTTTGATAAAAACCGTCCCTTTCCCCTCCATAAAGTCGCGAAAATGTTTATTTTTCAAGGAAATGATGCCTGCTAAGAAGGGTACTGCCGCAAAGATTACGATACTAAGTATCCCATGAGCAATGCTTTTATCAATTCCCGTGGCCATGTCTGCTCCTATATTACCGATGGTCATACCGGTGACATATTCAAAGAAGGAAAGCTCAGATATTTGTTTTTTACCTAACCATTTTGTAATAGCAAAAAGAATAACTAAAAACAGTAAAGACCGCAAAACTACAATTAACCAATCTGGCATCTTTTACACCTCCTATAAAATTAGAAAAAGCTGTTCGTCTTAAAAACCTTTATATTGGGCTTCTTCTCTCTCCAATTCTCCCACTCGATTTTTTAAATCTGTTACGATTTCATTCATGACATTCATCGTTTCGTGCAAAGTCTGCTTTGATTGATCATCTTGAGTTCGTAATGCTAAATTGGATAAACCAGCTTCTACTCCTTTAAGACTGACAAGACATTGTTTCACATCTGATGCAATCGTCATTTTACATCCTCCTTATCCTTTTGGTTTAAAAAATATAGCGCCAATCATTCCAAAAATAATGGCGGCTGAAATTCCGGCACTTGTTACTTCAAACATTCCTGAAATAACAC
This sequence comes from Bacillus sp. VT 712, assembly GCF_001614195.1. Taxonomy (NCBI): domain Bacteria; kingdom Bacillati; phylum Bacillota; class Bacilli; order Caryophanales; family Bacillaceae; genus Bacillus; species Bacillus sp. VT 712. The sequence goes on from NZ_LWBK01000010.1 coordinate 110,443, forward strand.
CTACTAACCCATGTTTTTCGGCTTCAGCCATTGCCCCATGTACAAGAGAATTTCCGAAACTTGTAATAGGAATGGTCGCTCCTGCTCCTGCAAAATCGATAAAAGGTTCGTATAAACCAAACCCATCTAGAAGAGCGCCAATCACTACAAATGTACTTAAGGTATGTGCTGGTGTAAGCTTAAATACATCAAACATAATTTGCCCAATAACGCAGATCAAGCCTCCTACAACAAAAGCCCAAAAGAAAATCATAGCTCTTATTCACCTCCATATTCAATTGATACCGCATGAGCGATACAAGGAATAGTTTCACCCTGCTGAAAGCTTAATGGCGATAATAAAGCACCTGTTGCTACGACTAATATTCGTTTAAATTCGCCTTTTTTCATTCGGTTTAATAGATGACCATATACAACGGTTGCTGAACATCCTGGCCCACTAGCGCCAGATAGAACTGGCTGTCCTTCTCGATAAATCATAAGGCCACAATCTTGATATTGTTCTTCACGTATTGGTGTTCCATGTTTTTTAAATAAATCAAGCGAGACTTCTCGTCCAATGTGGCCAAGATCTCCCGTTACAATCAAATCATAATAAGATGGATCAAGATTTCGCTCAGTAAGATGTGCTTCAATGGTATCAACAGCCGCCGGAGCCATTGCTCCTCCCATATTAAATGGATCCGTCATTCCCATATCGATCACGCGTCCAATCGTTGCAGAGGTCACACGAGGTCCCTCTCCAGAATCACTTAACAAAGCAACGCCAGCACCTGTCACTGTCCATTGAGCAGTAGGTGGTTTTTGTCCACCGTATTCGGTCGGATAACGAAATTGTTTTTCGACGGCGGTATTGTGACTCGAAGCACCAGTTAACAAATAGTTAGCTCCTTTTGTGTTAACTAAGTAAGCACCAAGAGCCAGTCCTTCCATGGATGTAGAACAAGCACCAAATAATCCAAGGTACGGTGTGCCAAGTGTTCGGCAAGCAAAACTAGTGGGCGTCATTTGATTAATCAGATCTCCTCCAAGGAAAAACTGAACCTGTTCCTTTTGAAGACCTGCTTTTTCGATAGCTTTTTGACTCGCTTCTTCTACCAAAACCTTGTGCGCTTTTTCATAAGAATCCTGTTTTAACCATAAATCAGAATGAAGTAAATCAAAATCATTAGCAAGTGCTCCTTTTGCTTCAAAAGGACCTCCGACCGTTCCAGTGGAGATAATGACAGGTTTTTGATCAAAGACCCATGTACGATGTCCCGTAAGCATTACAAGCCACCCCACTGTATGAGAATCGTTTTAATGGCCGCAATAACAAATGCCGAAAAGGTACCAAATAAAATGACGGAGCCAGCTAACTTAAACATATTACCACCAACACCTAGGACAAATCCTTCCGTTCGATGTTCAATACATGCTGATATGACGGCATTTCCAAAGCCGGTAACGGGAACCGCGGAACCGGCACCTCCAAATTGAGCAATTCGATCGTAAACACCGAAGCCTGTTAGAAGCATAGCAATAAAAATCATGGTCCCTACTGTTGGGTTTCCAGCCGTTTGATCTGTAAAATCAAAATAATAAATATAAAACAGTTGAATGGCTTGGCCAATAAGACAAATGATCCCACCCGTAAAAAAAGCTTTGATACAATTTTTAACTACTGGTCTCTTGGTTTCTTTCTGTTTTTCAAGATCTTGATATTCCTGTTGGACAGGTGTTAATTGTTTCTTTTGATTATTTGACATGTGTATACCTCTTTCATCACGCTTTTTCTTTCATAAGGTTTTTAATATTGTTAAATTCTCTTTTTAATGTTTTTTTCTTTATCTTGTCTTTTTGCAGTTTTTCTTCTAATTGTTCCAACTCCCAATAGATTTTTTGATCAGTTGAAACTAAGACTTTATAATCCGGATAAGCTTTTTCTAAGTCTGTTTTCACGTTCTTTTTGATTTTTTTTAATTGAAAGCGATGAAATTGATCTACTTTTATCGCCATTAACAGCTCTTTATCGGTATTTACTGCTTTAACAGCCGAAACTTCTTCCTCTTTTATGATCTTTTCTTTTGCTTGATTGGCAACTGTTTGATTAATGGGTTGGTTTGTATGTACCTTGACGATCGTTGTATCATCATTGCCATTAGTCGAATGATTCTGTTGCCCCGTACATCCGGATATATATACAATAATCATGGCTAAAAAAAGAAAATGATTTAATCTTCTTATCTTTCTTTTCATACAATCACCTGTCCGTTTCTACTCAAGAATTGAAGTGTAAAAAGGTTGGTTAATTGAACCAACCTTTTTATCCTATTCTTATTGCTTGTATTGAGGCTCTTCTTGTTCGATTTGTTGAACACGTGGTTCAATGCTGTCTACAACGGATTGGGTTTGCTTAGCTGCATCTTGGTAAAGTTGCTTAGCTTGTTGATTATCTGTACTAAGAGCAAATGTTTCAAAACTTGCTTGAGCACTTTTCAATCCTGCTAGAGCTGTTTTAACGTCATTTATTACTGTCATGATAATTTCCTCCTTGAATTTTTTTTTGTTACTCTTTTATATTGCTCTATGGAGAATTTTTTATTCAATGATTTTTGGGAAATTTAAATCTAAATTATTTTTGACGTATAGCTCCATTTTTCCGATAATAACCCCTTTTCCATATCCCCATCATTTCTTCTATTTCTCGTTGACAGCAATAGCTCTTATAACTTTTCATTTTTTCTTTTCTCAACTTCAATTTCTTTTACACCCCTACCTTTATAAATCTGAATTTTCTGCAATATTATTCATGCACAAAAAAATCCTTTATAATGGTTGGGTGGTAGTAAACCATCCAAATCCAAAATAAAGGACATACACATGGATAAGTTTACACGAAAAACATCATTTGAACAATGGCTTTCACCGATTTCCTCCACAAAACTAGAGGAACTTGTGGAAACCTATCAATTAAATTACTATACAAAGAAGCTGTACATTGCTTCATTCTTGAAATTACTCGTATTCGCACAACTCAACGAAACCGAAAGTCTACGTGCGGTTAGTGATACGTTATTCTCGGATGACCTACAAAAAGCAACCGAACTAGAATCAATTAGCTTTTCGCAGCTCGGACGCCGATTAAATCAAGTGCCGACAGAGGTGTTCCAGCAGGTGTTTCTAGATTTAGTCGCGCAAATTCATAAGAAAACGCATTTTGAAAAGCGACGGAAAATGACAACACCACTGAAAATCATCGACTCAAGTACGTTGCCACTCAATTTGAATAATCACAAATGGGCGGAGTTTCGCAAAACAAAATCAGGCATTAAGTTCCATTTACGTCTTGTTTACTTAGAAAAGGGCTGTTCATACCCGGATAAAGCGGTGTTAACGAATGCGATTGAACATGATCGAGGTCAGCTAGAAGTACTTGTTGACGACAAAGAGTGCATGTATGTTTTTGACCGTGGTTACTTGGATTACAAGCAATTTGACCGTATGACAGACGACGGGTATTTCTTTGTCTCACGCTTACGAAAAAACGCCGTTACACATCAAATCGAGAAATTTCACCTTCCAAAAAATTCAACTGTTTTATCAGATGAAATGATTTCTTTGGGCACAGCACAAAGTCGGGCTGGTAATGAGTTTCGACTACTGAAAGTGATGGATTCAAAAGGGAAGGAGCTGCACCTCATCACGAATCGTTTCGACTTAAATGCGGATGAACTCGCTGAACTGTACAAATCACGCTGGGCAATCGAGCTGTTTTTCAAGTGGATGAAACAACACTTGAACATCAAAAAGTTCTACGGACAAAGCGAACAAGCTGTCCATAATCAAGTGTACATCGCAATGATTGTCTACTGTTTAAACGTACTGGCTCAGTTGGGTACAAACAGTTCACGGACGTACTTACAAATTAGTCGGTTGTTAAAAGCAGCACCGTGGAAATCCGCACACATTTGGATTCGAAAAATAGCAGGAAGAGCTGTCCCGTAAAGGTTTAACCGTCTCTGTCGCCCTCGCCAAAGGTTATAGTGAAAAAATGGATGATTACTACCTCTGTTCACGTGTCTTCATTTTTCTTCTCAAACGGAAAAATAATAAGACAGAAAATTCAGTCAATATTTATGCGACGTTAGTGAGTTAAACCGTATATAAAAAAGCTAGTATACTTTCCCTTCTTTAAACGGATAATAACGAAAGAAATGTTATGTTAAAATGAAAGGAGTAAGACAAGATGAAAAAAAGAAAATATTTATTTGGCCTTCTATCCACCATTTTATCTGTAGGATTCCTTTTCGGTTGTAATGATAAAAAGGATGAAGCCGAGCCCGATCCAACTGAAGAACCTTCTGAACAAAAGGCAGAAAATGATCGCAACAATGGACCACGAGATGTGGGATTCCAACCCGATGGAACCGAGAATAATAATGTAGATGATAATAATCAGACACGATTAGAGGTAGCTGATAAGGCTGCAGATCGCATTGCTAAATTAGACGAAGTAGACAGTGCAATTGTGATTGTTACAAACCGAAATGCCTATGTGGCAGTTGTTTTACGTGATGGAACAAAAGGAGAAGTAACAGATCGTTTAGAAAAGAAGATTGCCGATCAAGTAAGAGCGACAGATCCAGATATTCGAGACGTATTTGTATCATCTAATCCTGACTTTGTAGAGCGTATGAGGGATTATGGAAACAGAATTAATGAAGGCGCTCCAGTAAAAGGGTTATTTGAAGAGTTTACTGAAACCATTCGAAGAGTATTTCCTAACGCTCGTTAAATTAGAGTGATTGAGTGTAACAAGTCCATTCGCTATGTGCTAAAAAAGAGAAACCCTTGTTCAACGGGTTTCTTTTTTAGTTACTATGATAGTAGGGTTTATCAAAAAAACTCATATTTTGTGGACAAAGTATAAGCCTTTGGTTGAGCGATCAGCAAATTAACTATCTCATTTTTCCAAATAATCTATAGTATTATATCATTTACACTTTACCTATATGTCAAGTAGGAATTAAAAATTTGAATATTCTTTTTAGTTAAAATATGGTATTGTTTTATGTAACAAAAGGAGGTTCTATTGTGACAACTACCATTACCTATAAACGAAATTGTCCTATTAATGCGCAACAACTAATCAGCGTCTTTGCATCTTCTGGTATCAAGCGTCCTATCCAAGACGTGGCTCGAATCCAGAAAATGATTGACCATGCGAATTTACTGATTACGGCTTGGGATGGTGAAAAGCTAATTGGCATCGCTCGCTGCGTAACTGATTTTAGCTATTGCTGCTACGTATCAGATCTTGCCGTGTGTAAAGAATACCAACAAAAAGGAATTGGAAAAACACTTCTCAATAAAATAAAAGAAGAAGCAACTGATCAATCAGCCATTATTTTATTATCTGCACCAAGCGCAGTTGAATACTATCCTCATATTGGTTTTGAACAAGTGGACGTCGCTTTTCGTATTCCTCGTTCCAATTAAAAAAGTCTCAAAGCACTTGTATAAACTCAGGTGCTTTGAGACTTTTTATCGGGAAGAAATACCGTGAACGTACTTCCTTTATTTATGCGACTTTCAACAGAAATCGAGCCTTCATGTAAGTTAACAATTTTTTTAGAAATCGCAAGCCCCAGCCCATTACTTTTTAGCGACCTTGATTTATCTACTGTGTAAAAGCTTTCGAAAATGTACTTTTGATCTTCTTCATCTATACCAATTCCCGTATCTTTCACTGAAACGGTTACACCTTCTTTCATAGAAGCCATTGAAACTTCAATCGTGCCGCTTTGATGCGTATATTTAATACTGTTTGAAAGCAAGTTAAGCCATACTTGCTCCAGTAGCTCTTCATCTCCTTCAATCCTAACTCTTTCTAAATCGAGCTCAATCTCAAGTTCCTTCTCTGTCCACTGTGGCTCTAACGCCAGAATGACATGACGAATTTGTTCATCCAAATCGTACGTTTTGTGATGAAACGGATGATGCTCAGCATCTAATGAAGCTAGCTTTAAAAGATTCGAGCTTAATTGTGAAAGCCTTGTACTTTCTTTTTCAATAATCGTTAAATATTGCTGCTTTTTATCTTCACTCACAATATTATCTTTTAAGGCTTTTGAAAAACCTTTAATAGAAGTTAACGGTGATTGAATTTCATGGGAGACGCTCGCAATAAACTCTTGTCTCATCGTTTCAATTTTGTTGAGTTCTTTTGCCATTTGGTTGAAATTTTTGGTTAATAAACCAATCTCATCGCTAGATGCATGCTCAACTTGAACCGAGTAATCCCCCTTACCTACTTTTTTCATCGCTCCACTTAATCGCTGAATTGGTTTGATAAGAATCGTAGAAACGTATGCAAATAAAATAATTCCAATAAACAACACGCTTATGAGCTGAATAAGCTGTACGTCTTGAATAACAGAAATTTGCCTTTGAGGATGCGACTGAACAAATAAAGCATATTTCTGATTATTTTCAATAAAGGGTATTCCCACAATGTTTGGTTTTGGCTTATTGGATGGTTCACTTTCAACCGTTGAAAACCGATCTCCCCGCAAAACATTATCTACAACGCTTTTGTCAATGGGCAAAGTCGGTCCTCGATCGCCTAATACTCTCCTATTATACTCGGAATCAACAATAATAAATGAAAAGTGAATAAATGATGTATTCGATAAAAAACGAGCGGCTTCATCGGAACCATTTGCACCGTATAATTGAATGAACTCCTCACCCATCCGAAACATATCCGGCTCTAGCTTATCACCTAGCCTGTCTTTACTTAAAAGTGTTGTAATAGTAATTGTAATAATAACGCTTAACACAATCGTTATTATAAACGAAAGCACCAGTTTCAAATAAATTGACTTCACATTAACACCCTTCTAGTTTATACCCTAGCCCTCGAACAGTTTTAATTTCAATATTTGCCTTAAGACCACTTTGATTTAAGCGCTCACGAATCCTTTTGATGTGGACATCAATAGTTCGTTCATCTCCTTCGTAATCGAAACCCCAAATACTTTGGATAAGCTGGTCTCTTGTGAAGATTTTCCCAGGTGAACTCGCCAATTTAAACAAAAGATCAAATTCTTTTAGAGGAAGGCTTTCAACATAGTCACCAACATGCACTTCAAGTTTCGTACGATCTAATCGTATATTTTCAATATGAACAATATTACTTGCTTCAATTCGATACCTTCTCAAAAGTGCCTTCACTCTAGCAACTAATTCTTCAGGGTTAAATGGCTTGACAACATAGTCATCCGTTCCAATATCAAAGCCTTTTAGCTTATCGTGAGCTTCACCTCTAGCCGTTACCATTAGTACGGGTATATCAAAATACTCTTTAATCTCTCTTGTTAATTCCCATCCATCTTTATAAGGCATCATAATATCTACCACGGCCAAGTCTACTCTAAATTCTTCTAACTTTTGCCACGCTTCTTCTCCATCTCCTGCTTCAATCACTTTAAATCCTTGTGTTTCTAGATAAACTGAAATCAGCTCTCGAATATGCTGATCATCGTCTGCTACTAAAATTTGAATCACGCTGTATTTCCCCCGTCCATTATCATCCTTTATCATGTGACTTTATTATATAAATTAAATATGAATTGAATATGAACAATGCTCTTACTTTGTTTTCAATCGCTCTTGTTGAACAATTTGCTGCAAGTAAGATAAAAATATATTCCGTAAATCTTCTCTTTTTAAAGCCATTTCAACCATTGCCTGTAAGTAACCAACCTTATCACCAATGTCGAAACGACTTCCTTTTAGCCGCACACTAAAAATCTGTTCATACTGAGATAAATCTTTTATCGCATCTGTTAATTGTAATTCATTTCCTACTCCTTTTTCAATTTTTTTTAGCGACTGAAAAATAGAAGGCGTTAAGATATATCTTCCCATAATGGCTACATTCGATGGCGCTTGCTCAGGTTTTGGCTTTTCCACCACGTCTTCAACTGAATATACATCCCCAACCACAGACCCAGCTTTAATAATTCCATACTTTGATACATCTTCTTTCTTTACTTCTTTAACACCAATAACCGATTGATTCAGTTCTTCATACACCTTTATAAGCTGCTTCAAAGCCGGCGTTTCACCTACCATTACATCGTCACCAAGCAAGACTGCAAAAGGTTCATCTCCAATAAACTTCTCTGCACACAAGATTGCATGCCCGAGCCCTTGAGGCTCCTGCTGCCTGATATAGTGTACGCTTGCCATCTTCGAAATACGCTGTACATTTTCTAATAGTTCATACTTTCCTTTTTCTACTAGCAGATGTTCTAATTCAACTGACTTATCAAAATGATCTTCGATTGCTTTTTTATGCTTACCTGTAATAAAAATAATGCTTTCAATGCCCGCTTCTACTGCTTCCTCCACAATATACTGCACGGCAGGCTTATCAACGATTGGGAGCATTTCTTTTGGAAGAGCTTTTGTGACTGGTAGAAACCTAGTACCTAACCCTCCAACCGGAATGACTGCTTTTCTAACGTTCATAGTGTTCCCTTCCTTCCATTGTTTTTGTAAACACATAGCGATTTGTTAGCACAAAATTAATTCCTAAACTACCTATACTTGCAGCCCCTTTACTTACAAAAAGGTTGAAAGAGGCATATTCATGACATAACAGCAAAATAAGCGAACTACAAATGAATGTAACCAAATTGACAACTAAAAATTTAGTAACTTCCTTAACCGTTGAGGGCTCTTTTCGTTGAAACGTCCATTTTCTGTTTAGCGTATAGCTATTTGCAACTCCAGCTCCATAAGATATCCACTGAGCAATTAAATAATACATGCCAAATGACACGAGCACCATGTAGACGCTTAAATCAATTACCGTGTTTAAGACACCAACTGATGAAAACTTTGAAAATGCAAGTAAGCCTTTTTTATTCACGATGAGCAAACTTTCTTATCGGCTGTTGCTTGTATGTTTTTCTCACAATATAAAGCGGACGATTTTTGGCTTCGTCATAAATCCGACCAATATATTCACCAATCATTCCTAAAATCACCAAAGTAAAGCCACTAAACAACAGTTGAATAACAATAAGAGATGACCACCCTGCAATTGTGTTATCCGTAAATAGCTTTAAATATAAAACGATAATAAGATAGACAAAGCCGATAAAAGATAATGCTACGCCAGTATAAGTTGCTAGTTTTAAAGGCTTATATGAAAAGGAAGTAAGGCCATCAAGCGATAATTTCAGCATCTTTTTCAGCGGATATTTTGATTCCCCAGCTGCTCGTTCATCTCGTTCATACTCCAAGGCAATTTGCTTAAACCCAACCCAACTGACAAGACCTCTGACAAATCGATTCTTTTCTTGTAATAGCTTCATTTGATCGCATACTTTACGATCTAGCAAGCGAAAATCTCCCGTGTCTAGAGGGATTTCAATATCAGTCATTGAGCGCAGTAATCGGTAAAACATGGCAGCGGTATGCTTTTTAAAATACGATTCTCCTTTTCTCTTTGTACGCTTCGCATAGACTACGTCGTAACCTTGCTTCCATTTATCAATCATTTGGAGAATCAATTCAGGTGGGTCTTGTAAATCTGCATCAATGACTACCACCGCATCTCCCTTGGCATAATCCATGCCAGCAGTAATTGCAATTTGATGACCAAAGTTACGTGCAAAATCTAACAGCATAACTGACGAGTCTTGTTGACTATATTGAATTAAAATATCTGCTGTTTTATCGCGGCTACCGTCGTTCACGAAGAGAAGCTCATACGCTTCTCCTGTGGACTTCATCACTTCTGTTAAACGATGGTAAGTTGTATGAATAACCTCTTCTTCGTTATAAACAGGAATGACAATGGAATATTTAATTGCACTCATTTATTCTTCTCCTTTCACATCAACATAATAGAGTTGTGAAGCCCCTCCACCAGGTCCATCTTGTTGGCTATTCTCATTTTCTTTCCATTCTTCGGAAGGAATCTCTGTGCCGTTCTCCTGAATCCAGCTAATAATGTCAGAGTTTCCACCCATTCCTCGATTTCCAATTAAGAAGTAGTGAACATCTCCACTTGCAACAAGCTTTTCAAGTTCTGTAACTGTTAAAATGGAATCAGCCCCTGAAAAACCTCCCATCGTCATTACGGCTTCGCCCGTTTCAATGATATACGGTGCTGCCGCTGTGGAATCGAGCGTAGCAAATAGGTACTTTGTTCCGTTGCGATTCTTTTCAAGGAACGTAAGAAGAGATTGGTTAATCTGTCCATTCATTCCACGACCGTCATTCCTCTTCTCTCTATTGGTAGAACTCTTTTCATCATTAGGTGCTTCATTCGTATCTACTTGATTGTTATTGTTTATTGAGACGTCTTGTTCATCACCTGGAAATGCCATATCATCCATTTGAGGTAGCTGTTCATCTTGCGAAGACGTTGGACCCGCTTCTGGAAGCATGCTGTTTCCACCATAAAGAATTGGTGTCATTGCCCAGTAAAGTGGACCAATCACAAGCACAATAAGTGCTGCTGTCATCATATACGTATTGATTGCTGATCGCTGTTTCATACTCCCAAGTGCTAAAGCCAATGTAATTCCGATAATCCCCACAGCCAAGATAGATGCAAGACCGATTGTTTCACGATCCGGTAGCATAATGCTAACCTGCAACCCAGCTGTTAATGCAATACCTACCGGCAACAGCCATGACTTCCACCCTTCGAGGCCACGATATGCCTTCCATAAAACTGGGAGTCCTGCTCCTATTACTGCTGCTAACGGCGGTGCTAGCATGATGAGGTAATACTGATGGAAAAATCCTGCAATGCTAAAGAACACAGCTACTGGTACTAACCACGCTAACCAAAATACAGTATGAAGAACTTTCGTGCTTAGGGTTTCTTTTACTCTTGCCCCTCCCAACAAACTGATAATGCTCACAATCGCTAATGGTAAAAACCAGCTAATCTGATCTGCAAGTCCATCTTGAATTAATCGAAACATGCCAGGCGTTCCTGTATTAAATCTTCCAGCGTTTCCTCCACCAGGGTCATTGTTATCTCCGTCCATCTGTGGAGGGGATTGTCCGCCTGGTGCATTTCTAAAATTTGAGTCTTGTCCACTATCTAAGTTTGAGTTTTGCTGATTTTCATTGTCACTTGAATCAGTTGTATTTCCTCCACCTTGCATCCCTTCATTTTCTAATGCTAATTCATCTTGCTTATCACCGCTTGGAGGTATCAGATGCTCACCTTGTTCTTCATTTTGTCCACGGCTTCCTTGGGGGCTACCCCCACCAGACATCTCTCCTGTCAAACGCGAAATACCGTTGTAACCGAGCGCTAGCTCTAATACTGAGTTTGTTTCACTACTTCCAATATAAGGCCTTTTATCTTCTGGAATTAAGTCAACAATTGTTGCCCATGAAAGCGATACAACAATTAGTAGTACTGTCGCTCCAGATAATAAGCTGATTTTTTTCTTCCAGTCAATCTTTGCTGATAGCCAGTAAAATAAATAAAATGCTGGTAAAACCATATAAGCTTGCATCATTTTCATATTAAATCCAACACCAATGAGCACAAACGCTAGAAACAGCCAGCGATGTTTTTTTATGGTTATCGCTTTAAACAGCATCCACGTTGCTAATAATAAGGTAAAAACAAGTAAACTATCGATGTTGTTGGTTCGACTAACGGCTGGAACAATTGGCGTTATAGCCATGGTTAGCGCAGCTATTCGCCCCGCAGCTACACCAAATACTTTTTTTATCATGACGTACAGCAGAATAACTGACCCTACTCCTGCTAACGCTTGAGGCAAAATCACACTCCAACCGTGAAATCCAAAAATCTTAGCACTAATCGTTTGAATCCAAAACGCAACGGGCGGCTTATCCACCGTTACGAACCCCGCTGGGTCAAACGATGCAAAAAAGAAGTTATGCAAATTTTGCATCATGCTTTTGACAGCTGAGGTGTAATACTGGTTGACATATTCATCTTCCCATATATTCGTAAAGTTTAAGGCTACAGCTAGTGTTAAAATCCACACTAACCATTTATCAATTTTTTTCTTTTTTCTATTCATTCTTTCACTCCCTTATTGATTGTAAGGCTAGTGTAATAAACGAATATGAACTGATTATGAACATTCTTCTTAGATTAACTATTTAGGTACAAAAAAAAAGCAGGTGTAATCTACACCTGCTTACCACTATAACCCTGCGTTACGCTGCAATCGTTTGGCAATCTCTGCGAACTCATCTGGACCGATTCCAGGAGCAAACTCTTCAGTTACCTCTTCTAAGTCTGGAATTTTCCCACCTTTAGGCGTTCCTTCAATGACTTCTAGCTTCCCACCATCTTCTGGGTGCGTACCTTTCCAAATCTTCGCAATTCCCATATAATCAGCATCACTAAATGTATAGAGACGGCGATGAACACCTTGGTCTTCATATTTTCTAGCAGCATCGAACGATTTGTTACTCAAATTTGGAATTGGCACTAGTTTTGTAACATCCACACCGGTTGCGATTTCTAACGCTTTAGCATATGCCACAACGTGAACCCCACCACGAACTAATAAATATCCAATCATTTCACGAGCAACTGGGTTATCTGTCATTTGGTATACCCTCATTTTATGGGTTCTTGCCCCACACTCCAAAAAGAAATTGTGCAATAAATCCAGAATTAAATTTCCACTATTAAAGACATTTTCTCCTGTCCAAGCTTTTCCCATAGAGTCGAATGGATAAGCTGTTTGCGCAGTGGCAATAAAATGCTGGGTATTGCGCACATCCTTTGCATCCTGCATTGGCGTAATGTCTGGATCACCTGGAAACGTAGATCCTTCTAACATAAGATTAATTGTATTGGATACGAGTTCTACATGCCCAAACTCTTCTGCTGTAATGCTCGCAACTAAATCATAAAATGGGCGCAGCTTTTTCTTTGTACGAAAATTAAATGACTGATACATATAGTTGTTTAGCGTGGACATCTCTCCAAACTTACCACCTAATAGCTCTTGTACAGCAGCAGCTGCGTTCGGATCTGGATTTTTCGACTCTGGTAAATCAATTAATAATTTATCAATCCGCTTAAACATAGCGCATTCCTCCACTCTCTCTAAAAAATTCCATTCATTAAGATGTATGAAGTGACAAGGTTGTCTCATTCGCCAAATGAACTTTTACACAAAAACTATGCACCTCAACCGTTAAACCATCTAACAATTGAGGCGCATTTTTTCTGCTTATTATTCAGGCATAATCCACACAATTTGTTGAATACGTACAAAGAAGCTAGAATCTTTTGATTGAATGACAACGTGATCAATTTTAACATCCTTAACTTTTCCACGTATGTTTCCACGTACGGTTTCAATAACTACTTCTTTCCCCTTGACTGATTCAAGAGTCGCAAATACATAAGGATCGACTTGAGTTACCATATAAGGCGCTTCATAATTACGCTCGTCTTGTTCATAAGTCATCCGTTTATCGTCTCCTTTTTTCTATTGTCGTTTTAATGTATGCATCATTCTTTCAAATATGAACATTTATTAACGTACACACTTATGCTTTACATGGCTTGGTTCTAGTGAATATAATAAAACAAAAATGAAAAAAGGCAGGCTATTTATGAGCGAAGATTATGCATTTCGATTTCATATTAAAGACTCTTATCCAATAGACAAACCTGAGACAAAAGAAGCTGTTGTTTTCACAAAGATTAAAACAAAAGCGGGGGACATACTTTTTGAAGGAGATGTACGCGTGCACGTTACTTCCATTGGGGTATTTCCTGTAGTAAAAGATATTGCAAGTGCCGTATCAAATAAATCGCTTCGTCAGCTGTTAACTGCAGAAGTAAAGCGCTATGTTCGTCCTCACCGAAATTTTTTATAACTTTATCCAAACATTTGACCAAGAGGCCCTTCGTCTGCGATTATATCTTGAATATCATAAATAGAAATAGGAAAGTAAGGAATCCCATATGCATACGGTGCTAAATCATAGAGCTGATAAAATAACATAAGCGACTTATCGGCAATATAAAAGTCTTGATTTGGGTTAATTCCCGTATATTCTCCGAGAACCATAATGTCTCGTTCTTTAATCTGATTCTCCACGAGCTCAGATAAGCGTTTAACATAATTGCTGTCAGGCTTAAATAAATCCTTTAGTTTATATACCTTTCCATTCTTTGTATTAAAGGTGATAGGTACGACAACGGTTAATCCATGTGCACCACCTGAAAAAGCATAGTTTATGAGCGTTAAGCTCAGCACATCACGCTGATTGTTTTTCAATTCATAGTATCCTGTTTCGGTCGTATCAGGGTTTTTTCCGTACCCTTGTTGAACAATTAATTCGTTTGTTCGCTTTAAGAGCTTAGCGTTCATTTTATACTGAACTGCTTGATTAGCCATTCCATGAATGACCGGGTAAACCACGTCTAATTTTGGTTTCACGATGCGCTGAGAATATACAAGAAGCGGCAGCGTAATCAATTTTCTCATCTCCCTTTACACTTGGTTACATCTTAATGTATTCTCCTCACCATCATTATACGACAACAAGAAAGAGTTTGGGACATAACAAAATGATTGCTTCTAAAAGACGAACACTAGCTGTTCCCATCTCTTTGATTTGTCTCAACACGTTCGTTCCATTGCGCTACGGCCACTCGCTTTCCGCGGGGAGGAACCTGAGCTTCCTCGCTGCGCTGCGGGATCTCCGTTTTCCCTCTCTTTCCCGCAGGAGTCGAGTGTCCTACGCTCCATTCCACCCTGTTTCCAACATTGTTTTCACAATCAACCAAAAAAACTTGAACGATTAAAAGTTATGAACTCTCAATCGTTCAGGTATAGTAGAGGCTGAACTACTTATGTCTCAGTCTCTTTCTTGTGTCTAGGGTTTCACTTTAAATTGTTAATTGTTTTCGCTGCATCAACTGTATTTTTCAATAGCATCGTAATCGTCATTGGACCAACACCGCCTGGTACTGGTGTAATATACCCTGCTACTTCTTTTGCTGGTTCATAATCAATATCACCAACAAGCTTTCCATTTTCCATCGTGTTCCCAACGTCAATAACGATAGCACCTGGCTTTAAGTCTTCTGCTTTCACTAAGCGTGGTCGACCAACAGCAGACACTAAAATATCAGCTTGCTTGATCATTGCTGATAGGTCTTTTGTGCGTGAATGAGCAATCGTTACCGTTGCATTTTCTTGAAGAAGAAGCATAGCAACCGGCTTTCCAACAATGTTGCTGCGACCAATTACAACTGCATGTTTACCTGAAATCTCTTCACCTGAACGCTTGATTAGCTCAATGATTCCGTGTGGTGTACATGGGAGATAGCACTCGTCTCCAATCACCATATTTCCAACACTTACAGGGTGAAAACCGTCTACATCTTTTTTAGGAGAAATCGCGTTTAACACAGCTTTTTCATCAATATGATTTGGTAATGGCAGCTGTACTAAAATTCCATGTACAGCTTCACTTTCATTCAGCTGTTGAATTTCTTGTAATAATTCTTCTTGTGTAATGTTAACATCACGCTTAATTACTTCTGATGCCACGCCAATTTCTTCACATGCTTTTGCCTTAGCTTTCACATAAGAGTGTGAAGCTGGATTATCACCTACTAAGATAACTGTAAGTCCTGGTACAACACCTTGCTCTTTTAATTGTGCGACTTCTTCTTTTAAATCGGCACGTAATTCTGCTGCTACTTCCTTACCTTTAATAATCGTTGCTGTCATGTAAAACGGCTCCTTCCAAATCTTTATCTACGAATTATATTAAATAATCTAACACAAAAGTTCGTATTTTTTCAACATTTTTATAAAAAACTATTATTTTTTTATATATAATTCAAAAATAAACGGATAATATCTACAAAAAAACGTGTATGATATAAATCACACACGTCGCTTGCTCTATTCGTCATCTTCCATTAATCTTCCATAGATATGACTAACAATTACTTTTAACACTGTATAAGTTGGCAGTGCTAATAACAATCCTAAAAATCCAGCTACGCTACCCGCTATTAATAAAAGCAAAATCACGGTTACAGGATGAACGTCAAGCTTTCTTCCCATTACTTGAGGAGAAATTAAGTTACTTTCAATTTGTTGAATAATTAGTACGCCTAAAATAACGTAAAGCGCCATATACGGATCTTGAATTAATCCCATAATGACACCAGGAAGAGTCCCAATAAACGGTCCAATAAACGGAATAAGATTCGTAAATAATGCAATTAACGCTAACACAAGTGCATTATCTAACCCAATTAATAAATACCAAATATAAACGCAAACCCCAACGAACATACTGACAATAATTTGCCCTTGGATAAATGCACTCAATCCTGTATTTATCTTACTTAAAATTCCGTCGATATCATGACGATAGCGCTTTGGTGTCAAACGAACGATGCGCTTAGGTAAGTTTTCTCCATCTTTTAACATATAGAATAGTACAAACGGAACGGTAATAATGACAATAATTGTGCTTGTCAAAACGTCAAAAATCTTTAACGTACTTGTACCAATCGTCGTTGCCATATCCCCCACGTTCCCAAGTATATCAGTCAAGCGCTGCTCTAAATCAAACTTTGTTGCTTCTTCCGCAAAGCGAGCGGTGAACGGTGAATGTTGGAGATCTTTAATTAAATTCATCACGTCTTTCGCGAGCGTTGGTAGATAATTTGCTAAGGACAACAGCTGTTCTTGAATAATAGGATATAAAAATACGATTCCACCGGTTAGAAAACCAATGAATGAAAGAAAAACAAATAGAATCGCTAATGTTTTGGGGACCTTTGCTCTCATAATCAGTCGAACAATAGGGCTAAGTAAGTAATACAAAACCCCTGCGATTAAAATCGGAGCTAATATAGTTGTAATCATAACGCCAATCGGCTGTAAGATATACTGCACTTTTGACAGCATAAATAGAATTAATAATAATAATAAAATTCCTAATCCACTTTTAAAGAAACGCGGCATTTTCACACAATCTACTCCCTAATTTTATCTTAATTTATTTGTTAACTTTACTAGCTTAAAGATTCACTCCTCCTTACACATGTATAAATATATGTATTTCGTATATACGTAAATACGAACTATATTTCATCTAGTTTCATATTTTTTTAAAATTTTCACATTGTACTTTATCATACCAAATTAACAGGAAAATTCAAGAAATCCGGTCTCATCATACACAAAAAAAGAGCTGGGACATAACCAAATGGTCCTTTTAACTTGTTTCCGGAATGAACAAAAAGATATCCGATCTATCAAAAGTCGTTAACTTCTAATAGTTCGGATATCTCGTTAGCTAAAATATTTATACCCCAGCATAAAATTTGTATAGAGGTTATGAAAAATCTTTATTATATTCCATATAAACTACTTGCGTAACCAGAAAATCTTCTACGCCGTGCTTACCATCCGCTCCTCCTAATCCAGATTGTCTCATACCAGCATGATAACCTTGCATGGCTTCAAAATTTTCTCTATTTACAAATGTCTCACCAAACTTTAATTCGTTTGCTGCTTTCATTGCCTCATGAATATTATCTGTATAGATTGATGAAGAAAGACCATATTTAGAGTCGTTCCCAAGCTCTATGGCTTTATCTAGGTCGTTATAAGTCATAATTGGCAGAACTGGCCCAAACACTTCTTCCTGCATGATTTCCATATCCTGCGTCACGTTCAATAAAACGGTAGGTTCGTAAAAATAACCTTTTTCTTTCTCTAAACGTTTGCCACCTGCTTGAATTTCCGCACCTTGCTTTACTGCATTTTCCACCATCTTTTCTACTGTTTCAAGGCGCTCTTTACTAACAAGCGGTCCCATTTCAACATTTTCATCTGTTAAAGGATTTCCAATTTTCACATTGGACATTTCCTGCGTCATCTTTTTAATAAATTCCTCCGCAACGTCTTCATGAACATAGACACGTTCAGCATTTGTACAAGCTTGACCTGCGTTTGTAAGACGAGATGTTTTAATGCTTTTAACCGCAACGTCTAGATTTGCATGCTTTGTTACGATGGCTGGCGCTTTCCCACCGAGCTCTAGGTTGACTTTGGTAATGTTTTTCGCTGCTGTTTCCATCACTTTTGTACCCGCCGGAACACTTCCAGTCATTGTGACAATGCCTACTTTCGGATTACTGGCCATCGCTGTACCAATTGTAGATCCTGTTCCTGTAATAAAATTATAAACTCCTGCGGGGAGCTCTTTCATGTGTGCAATAATTTTTGTAAATTCAGCAGCTGTGTTTGGTGTTTGTTGACTTGGTTTTAAAACGATGCTACAGCCGGTAATCAATGCTGTCGCTACTTTTCGCGCTAGAATAAACATCGGAAAATTCCACGGCACTATTCCTGCTACAACACCAATCGGACGTTTGTACAAAAAGATGTTTTCATTGCGTTGATCACTTGGAATAATTTCACCTTCAATGCGACGAGCCCATTCTGACATGTAGTAAAAGTACTCAATAGCAGTATCAATTTCTCCTTCAGCTTGATCTTTACTTTTCCCTTGTTCTTCCATAAGCAGCTCCACAAAACGTTCACGCTTTTCTTTTATTTGATTTCCAAGCTTTCGAACCACTTTCCCTCTCTCTGCAGAAGGAACCTTCTCCCACTTTTTTTGTGCTTCGTATGCCGCATCGATTGCTTTGTTTGCATCTTCTTCTGTACCCTTATAAATTTTCGAAATAACTTCTTCTGTAGAAGGGTTTACTACTTCAATCAATTCACTCGATGTTGAGTCTGTATACTGTCCGTTAATATACAATTTATGCGTCATCATTTCAGGCCCACTCCCCGTTATTCATTAAATAGTTAGTATGTTCTTATTGTGTATCTTCCACTCTTTCTGAATTTTAAACATAAAAAAGCAGGGAAGGTATTAAACCTATCCCTGCGTTGTTAATGGATTCATAAATTGCTTTGTTTTTAAATTCGTTATTTTATAAGGTTCAGTAGGTGCGTGAACAAAGTGACTTTCAGGCGGTTCGACCTTTTCCTCTACCCATTGAATAAGCAGCTCGAACGCCTGATATACGTATGGAAGCATGGGTTGAAGCTTACGATTGGGATCCACATGCTCATTCCAAACAAGCCCATCAATATGATTTCCATTTTCAATTACGTAATGACGGTGCCATTTAGCTTTACCTGTTTTTTTTACTAGCTGTTCATAAGGATAAGCATGTACGCGCGGGAAAATAAGGGTATCATATGCTGCCGTTACGCTAATTAAAGGCGCGGTAAGGTCTCCTGTGTTTTCAATTTCTTTCACTTTTTCTTTAACCTTCTTTGGGCGCTTTGCATAACTATACTGTTCAAAGATATCATCACGGGAACGGTCGCGGATACCTTGCTCATTCAAAGCTAAATATTCAGGCCACTGCAGTCTTTTAGGCGCATGAGAATCAAAATGATCTCGGTAAATATTAAGCGTTAAAAACCAATAATATTGATCGTGGTAAGGCCACAAAAATTCGGTTCCTTTAGGTAATCCAGCTTCATATAAAGAATTGACTGCTGCCAAGTTCCCACCATATAGAGCAGCCTTTGCTGACTGAACAACAGTTGTAAGAGATGTAATCAAGTTAGGCTCTTCTGCTCTCCAGAGTACACCTTCCCACTCTACAGCTCCGTTAAAAAGCTTAGGCTCACCGTTTTTCCCGTCGCTTTCTATCGCATACCGAATAACGTAGCCACCATTTGAAATGCCAAGACCATATGTCGGAATCTCAGATGCTACTTGATCCGTCTTACGGTGCGTAAATAAGTATTCTTGAGCATAGCGTACCGTCGCACGAAATTGCCTATTCCATTTAGCAATAGAGGCACATTCTACTGATAGGGCATTTTTTGCTTTTGCAAACGGATCACCTTCTTGCTCCTCTCCAGGTGTTCCTTTATCAGAAGCTACAAACGCATATCCTTTAGCTAGTACGTAGTCACTAAACAATAAATCGGTTGACGTTTCGCCTCGCGTAGCCGGAATACCAGCAGCCACTAGCTTTCCATTCCAATTATCAGGAATTCGCAGAACGATATTCCCATCTTCTACTCTATCTTTGACCTGAACTCCCGTAATCCCTTGAGGTTGATACATATGATACCATCCTGTTTTTTCTTGTTCGCTCCCCCAGGAAACAGGTGCTAAACCGCTATTTCCATCAACGGTTGCCGCTGCAAGCTGAGCGGGGTTTTTCGTTGTCAACCAGTTGTCATTTTTTCCATCAAATACTTGGACATTCACACTATCAATCTCCCGTCATATTTATATGTTATGGATGATTATCTAGGTGAAAACACTATAGTTAAATTTTACCTCTTCCATCATAAAAAGTATAGGTAAAGATTATAGAGGTGGGATAAAGATGATAAACGCTTGGGAACTAAGACTTACTTTTATAAACCCTGCTGCTCAGTCGTATGAAACATGGATAGTATCTGAGTTTGACCTTATTAAAGAACAAAACGTTATATCATACAAAAATCAATGTGCTTCTATACTCGGCTCGTTCACTGTTCCTTCCAATGAGATAACGCCGCTAAAAACTGCAATTGAAGTTGACTTACTAAAAATATTTGATTGCTATTATAGTAGCTTACCCGCTAAAGAAACCTTTCTTGATACACCTATTTATATTAACGTTTTAACAAAAAATTCAGCTTATAGTACATGGAAGTACTTTAAAACACCTCGATATTACTTAGAAAAACTTCACCAGTACACCAACCATCCCGTTTACTAATTGATAAACAATCATTTAATTTATACTAATTGAAAGCGAGTGAAATGGATGTATTATTACCATTGGAGCTACCCAGACTATACTCCAAACTATCATACAATGCCTCAATACACCTACGCTGTACCAACAATCAATACGTCTTACGAAGAACCATATCGATATGACGAGAGTCAGTATGCATACTTGCCTCATCAAGCTGAATTCATACGCGCTACTAAAGACGTAGACCGCGTGATGAAAATCTTAAAAAGGCAATACCGAAGTATCTATCGTGAAGCACAGCGTGGAGGCATGGACGATAAACTAACAGAATATTTGTTTCGTTCAATTGTAAGATTTGTAGATGATAACTATAGTAGCTTTACAGGAACGATTAATCAAAAAGTTGAAAAAGCGTACCGACAGCTTCAACGAAAAGAGCCGTGGATTTTTGAGCTTATGACGTTATACAGCGTGTCCCCTGCTTCACAAGCTCGCATCACCACAACTGTTTTAACCGTCGCTTTCGAGCATCTCCGCAAGAACCCTGGACCTGGGGCACCTAACCCACGCTAAAAAAGAGGACTACAGTGTAGTCCTCTTTTTAAACGTTATGGCAGTACAGTAGCTCCCATTAAGTAATGATCTACTTGTTTTGCTACTTCGCGCCCTTCATGAATAGCCCATACAATCAGGCTCTGACCACGACGTGCGTCTCCAGCAGCAAATACCCCTTCAACATTTGTTGTATATTTACCGTACGCTGCAGCCACTTTGTTATTTTTCGTTTCAACACCTAACTGCTCAAGCACAGGTTGCTCAGGCCCCTCAAAGCCAATTGCGATAAAGACAAGCTGAGCTGGCCAAACTTTTTCTGTTCCTGGAATTTCGTTAAATGTATAACGACCGCTTTCATCAACAAGCTTCTCCATTTGAATTGTATGAAGCTCCTTTAAGTTGCCATTTTCATCAGCCACGATTTTTTTTGTTTGAATTGAATACTCTCTCGGATCATCTCCGAACTTTGCTTGAGCTTCTTCATATGCATATTCAAGGTTAAATACTTGAGGGTACTCTGGCCACATGTTATCAGATGTACGTTCTGTTGGAAGCTGAGGATGCTTACCAAATTGAACGACGCTACGACACCCCTGACGTAGTGCTGTTGCTACACAGTCTGCTCCTGTGTCCCCTCCTCCAATAACAATTACATCTTTACCTTTAGCATCAATGTACTGACCGTCTTTGAAATTGGAATCTAACATACTTTTTGTTGTCGTTGTTAAATAGTTCATCGCAAAATGAATGCCTTTTGCTTCTCTACCCTCAATGACTAAATTACGCTGCTTTTGAGCACCTGTACAAAGGATAACCGCATCGTACTGCTCTTGAAGTTCCTCGCGCGTCACATCTTTACCAACTTCTGTATTTGTGACAAAATCAATACCTTCTTGCGTTAGTAAGCGAATTCTTCTTGCGACTACCTCTTTATCAAGCTTCATATTCGGAATACCATAAGTTAACAAACCGCCAGGACGATCTGCACGTTCATATACAGTGACTGAGTGTCCAGCTTGGTTTAACTGATCTGCACTCGCTAAACCTGCTGGCCCTGAACCGATAATTGCTATCTTTTTACCTGTGCGCTTCTCTGGGATACGTGGTGTAATCCAACCGTTTTCAAACCCTTTATCAATAATTGCTCGTTCAATATTTTTAATTGAAACCGCAGGATCTGAAATAGCTAATGTACAAGACCCCTCACAAGGCGCTGGACAAACGCGCCCTGTGAATTCAGGAAAGTTATTTGTTTTCATTAAACGATCAAGCGCTTCTTTCCACTGACCTCTATATACTAAATCGTTCCATTCTGGAATCAAATTATAAATTGGACAGCCCGATGTAAAAGCGTTAATATCCATCCCCATATGACAAAATGGAGTTGCACAATCCATACATCGTGCTCCTTGTCGACTCAGTGCTTCATCAGATAAAGGAGCAGCATATTCGTTCCAGTCACTTAAACGTTTTAAAGGATCTCTTTCTTTGCCTTTTTCACGTTTAATTTCCATAAATCCTGTTGGTTTTCCCATTTTACTCTCCCCTTTCTTACTGAGCTACCGCTTCTTGTTGTTTTGAAATTGACTTTTTTTCTTGCTGTGCATTTTCTTCAAACGCGCTCATGATTGCTTCCTCTTCAGAAAGCCCCGCTTCTTTTTGTTCTTCAATTCGAGTAATCATACGCTTATAGTCATTTGGAATAACTTTTACAAACTTACTGCTCATTTGTGACCAGTTTTCTAAAATAAACGCTGCTTTTTGGCTATCTGTATATTCAAGGTGACGCTCAATCATCGCTTTTACTTCGTCAGCTTCTTGAGCTTCTAAACCTTCAAAACCAATCATTTCTTGGTTACATAGTTTCTTAAATTCTGCTTTATCATCTGCTAGTACGTATGCAATACCACCTGACATACCTGCACCGAAGTTTTTACCAACAGTTCCCAGAACAACAACTCGACCGCCTGTCATATACTCACAGCCGTGATCACCGATACCTTCTACCACAACATGCGCACCGCTGTTACGAACTGCAAATCGCTCACCTGCTCTGCCACTTACATACGCTTCACCACTTGTCGCACCGATAAACGCAACATTTCCAACAATAACATTATCACCTGAAACGATAGTGGATTGCTTTGGCGCAGATACTGTAATCTTTCCACCTGACAAGCCTTTACCGATATAATCGTTGGCATCTCCTGTTAAATGAAGCGTCATACCAGTTGGAATAAATGCTCCAAAACTTTGACCAGCTGAACCTGAGAAGCGAAGCGTAATCGTATCCTCAGCCAATCCTTTCTCACCATAACGCTTGGTGATTTCACTACCAACAACGGTACCTACCACTCGGTTTGTATTGTGAATATCTAACGAAAGATCCACTTGATATTGCTCTTCAATCGCTTGCTGTACAGCAGGTAAGATTTTTTGCACATCTAGAGACTGGTCAATTTTATGATTTTGCGGCGTCTTAAACGTACGAATACCCTCTACCTGATGTAAAAGTGTTGTCAAATCTAAATGCTGCGCTTTCCAATGTGACTGTGCACGTTCACTAACATGCAGCACATCTGTACGTCCAACCATCTCTTCTACCGTTCTGAATCCTAACTCTGCCATAATTTCACGAACTTCTTGTGCAACAAAGCGCATATAGTTTACGATATGATCTGGCTCACCTAAGAACTTTTTACGAAGCTCTGGATTTTGTGTTGCTACGCCAACAGGACATGTATCTAAATGACAAGCACGCATCATGATGCAACCTAATACAATTAGCGGAGCCGTAGCAAATCCGTACTCTTCTGCACCTAAAAGTGCTGCCATAACAAC
Organism: Bacillus sp. VT 712; assembly: GCF_001614195.1. Classification (NCBI taxonomy): domain Bacteria; kingdom Bacillati; phylum Bacillota; class Bacilli; order Caryophanales; family Bacillaceae; genus Bacillus; species Bacillus sp. VT 712. The sequence goes on from NZ_LWBK01000010.1 coordinate 134,639, forward strand.
ATCTTTTCCTGTCATTAGCTTTCCGTCTGTTTCTAGCACTACTTTCTCGCGAAGACCGTTTAACATTAACGTTTGGTGAGCTTCTGCTAAACCTAGCTCCCAAGGTAGGCCCGTATGTTTAATACTCGTTTTTGGTGACGCACCTGTTCCACCGTCGTATCCACTAATAACAATTACATCTGCCACACCTTTTGCAACACCAGCTGCAATCGTCCCAACACCTGCTTTTGATACAAGCTTAACGCTAATACGAGCGTTACGGTTGGCATTTTTCAAGTCATGAATAAGCTGAGCTAAGTCTTCAATTGAATAAATATCATGATGTGGCGGAGGAGAGATTAAGCCTACTCCCGGAGTAGATCCACGTACATCTGCAACCCATGGGTATACTTTGTTCCCAGGCAGCTGTCCACCTTCTCCTGGCTTAGCACCTTGAGCCATTTTAATTTGCAACTCATCAGCATTCACTAAATAGTGACTTTTCACACCAAATCGCCCTGATGCAATTTGTTTAATGGCACTGCGACGGTTATCACCGTTTTCATCAAGCTCATAACGTCTTGGATTTTCTCCACCTTCACCACTATTGCTTCTAGCACCTAATTTATTCATCGCAATTGCTAATGCTTCGTGTGCTTCTTCACTCAAAGAACCAAACGACATAGCACCTGATTTAAATCGCTTGACAATAGAATCCACAGATTCTACTTCATCGATTGAAAGAGCTGGGCGTTCTTGTTTAAAGGCAAAAAGGTTACGTAAGAACCCGATACGCTCTTCGTTTGCAGCTTCTGAAAACTGCTTAAATAAATCATAGTCACCTTTTCGACAAGCCCATTGTAAGGTATGAATCGTTTTCGGGTTAAACGCATGATGCTCACCTGTTTTTCGCCATTGGAAGTCACTTCCTGACTCTAAAGTTTGTTCGTACGCTTCAGCATAAGCTGCTTCGTGTCGTGTGCGCGCTTCTTTTCCAATGACATCTAAGCCAATTCCTCCTAACTGAGATGCTGTACCTGTAAAGTAAGCTGCAATAACTTCTTCACCGATTCCAACTGCTTCAAAAATTTGAGCTCCTCGGTAACTTTGCACAGTAGAAATCCCCATTTTAGACATTACTTTTACAACGCCTTCGGTAACTGCTTTTACATATTTCGCTACCGCTACTTGATAAGAAGTTTTTAAATTGCCAGCTGCAATTTCATAATCATACGTTGCAAACGCTAAATAAGGATTAATTGCATCTGCTCCATAACCAATTAAAGCTGCAAAATGATGAACTTCACGAACTTCTCCAGATTCAATAACTAAGCTGACTTTTGTACGACTACCACGACAAATTAAATGCTGGTGAAGAGCACTTGCAACTAATAAAATTGGCATTGGTGCACGGTTTGCATTAATCTCTCGATCACTTAAGATTAAAATACTAGCACCCTCTACGATTGCTTTTTCTGCATCGTTAAATAAATCTTCTAAAGATGCTTTCAAATCATCCTTAAATACCGTTGAAAGAACAGCACTCTTGAAACCTTTAATGCTATCTTCTTTTAATGTTTGAAGCTGTCCATTCGTTAACACTGGTGTTTCTAGCTGGATGCGACGACTATTTTCTTTTGTTGGGTGTAGCAAATTGCCCTCTGCACCTAGCAGCGTCATTGTTGACGTCACCAGCTGCTCACGAATTGCATCAATCGGTGGGTTCGTTACTTGTGCAAACAACTGTTTAAAATAGTTGAATAAGGACTGAGGACGATCTGAAAGAACTGCAAGTGGCGTATCATTCCCCATTGAACCTAACGGATCTTTTCCTTCGTTCACAACCGGCAGTAAATATTTATGAATATCTTCATACGTATAGCCAAACGCTTTTTGACGAACAACTAAGTCATCAAAAGATTCTGGCTTTTCATCAGCTGAAGCAGCTAACTTTACCATCTGCTCATCTAACCACTGCTGATACGGTTCCGCTTGCGCCATTTCAGCTTTAATTTCTTCATCTGAAATGATGCGTCCTTCTTCTAAATCAATTAACAACATTTTCCCTGGGCTTAAACGCTCTTTATAAAGAACATTGTCCTCTTCTACTGGAATAACCCCTACTTCAGAAGAAAGGATAATATAGTCATCTTTTGTCACATAATAACGCGCTGGACGCAACCCATTTCTATCTAAAATTGCACCAATTTGTTTTCCATCAGTGAATGAAATAGCAGTCGGTCCATCCCACGGCTCCATAAGAGCACTATGGTATTCATAAAATGCGCGCTTCTCATCAGACATATGAGGATTTTCAGTCCAAGGTTCTGGAATCATCATCATTGCAGCATGCGCTGGCTTTCTACCTGCTAACACAAAGAATTCAAGCGCATTATCTAGAATGGACGAATCGCTACCTTCACTATCTAAAATTGGCAGTATTTTATGAAGATCTGAACCAAAAGCTTCTGATACGAACTGCTGCTCACGTGCTTTCATCCAATTTTGATTTCCACGAAGCGTATTAATTTCTCCATTGTGAATTAAATAACGGTTTGGATGCGCGCGCTCCCAGCTTGGAAACGTATTTGTACTAAAGCGTGAGTGTACTAAAGCAAAAGGAGATGTAAAGTTTTCATCTTGTAGGTCAAGATAAAATGCATCTACTTGCTCTGGTGTTAATAAACCTTTATAAACAATCGTTCTGCTAGATAAGCTTGAGAAGTAAACGCGATTTTTACGCTCTGCTGCCCAATATTCAGCTTGTTTACGAATAATATATAGTTTGCGTTCAAACGCTAAATCATCTGTAATACTTTCATCTGCACCAATAAATACTTGGCGCACGTGCGGACAGCTTTCCTTTGCTACTTTTCCGATTTTTCCGACATTTGTTGGTACAGTTCTCCAGCCTACAAGCGTTTGTCCTTCTTGTTCAATTAAAGCATTGATATACCCTTCAATTTCTTTTTGTTCTTGCTCATTATTTGAGAAAAAGATCATACCTACACCGTAGCGACCTTTTTGAGGTAATGAAAAATCAGTACATGCTTTTGTGAAAAAGTCATGTGGAATTTGAACCATTAGTCCCGCTCCATCACCCGTTAGCGGATCACTTCCTTGACCACCGCGATGATCGAGTTGACAAAGCATATTTAGTCCTTTTTTTACGATGTCGTGCGATGCCACTCCTTTTAAGTGTGCATATAATCCGATTCCGCATGCATCGTGCTCAAACTCAGGACGGTAGAGACCTTGAGCTTTCGGCATTTGATTGTATGTCATATTTTTCTCCCCCGTTCGTTTTCTTTATCTATTTATTAAGACCACTTGTTTATATTTTAAGTTTTCAAATTAATATAAACAATATATAATTTAGATGAAACCAATCTCATTTTGATATATAGAAAAGGAGTAAGCCGATGGAACTTAGACAATTACGCTATTTTATGGAAGTTGCCAGACGTGAGCACGTATCTGAAGCAGCTGAACATTTACATGTTGCGCAGTCTGCTATCAGTCGACAAATTGCCAACTTAGAAGATGAACTGGGCGTGGAGTTATTTCAAAGAGAAGGAAGAAATGTAAAGTTAACGTCGATTGGAAAGCTGTTTCTAGAACATACAGAAACGGCCATGAAAGCAATTGATTACGCAAAGGAACAAGTGGATGAATATTTAGATCCTGAGCGAGGAACGATTAAAATTGGATTTCCTACCAGTCTATCAAGTCATCTATTGCCTACGATTATATCTGCGTTTAAAGAGAATCACCCAAACGTCGCTTTTCATTTAAGACAAGGGTCTTATAAATTTCTAATTGAATCCGTTAAGAAGCGGGATATTAATATTGCGTTTTTAGGCCCTGTACCAGTAGACGATGAAGATATTGAAGGGCACATTTTATTTACAGAAAAGATACTGGCACTTGTTCCTTCAAGTCATCCTTTAGCAACACAGGAAAATTTACGCCTCCGCGATTTACGTAACGAAGATTTCGTTTTATTCCCAAATGGATTTGTGCTTCGTAAGATTGCCGTAGATGCTTGTAAGCAAGCTGGGTTTATGCCAAATATTTCATCTGAAGGTGAAGATTTAGACGCAATTAAAGGGCTAGTCTCTGCAGGTATGGGAATTACACTTTTACCTGAAAGCACCGTTTCTGAAACAACGCCCAGGTTTACAACAAAGATTCCTATTCACACACCTGAAGTAAAACGAACAGTCGGAATGATTATTCCAAGAAACCGAAATTTAGCACCTTCTGATCAAATTTTTTATGAGTTTGTTAAATCCTTTTTCGCTATGTTAGAACAGTATAAATGAAGAAACTCTTCATTTATACTGTTCTATTTTATATATGCTTAAAAAATATTAAGTAGTTCGTTTACCATTAAGACAATAAACAATAAAATACAGACAGCTAGCATGATGTTATTCCATAACGGATTACGATACTGTTTTTCTACTCGCTTTGAATTTAAAAGCCAAAGTAGCGACAGAGCTAAAAATGGCATAAATAACGCTCCTAGCGCCCCGTATGCCATAATAAGGCCAACAGGCTTTCCAATAAACAATAAAAGCATGGAAGGAAATGTTAACCAGATTAAATACGCACGGTATGGTTTGGTTTTCTCCACGACGACCCCTGGATTTTTCGCCTCTTTTTTCATAATGCGAACAAAATCAGCAAATAGATATGGTACACCGTTCCATACCCCTAACAATGACGTAAAGGAAGCTGCCCAAAAACCGATTAAAAACAGCCAGCGCATCGGTTCATTAAAGCGCTCGCCTAGCATACTCGATAACTGAATAAGACCTTGTTCACCACTCAACGTTATGCCTGTCCCAAATAAAAACTCCGCTCCTACTACGAGAAGAGACAGCGTAAAGATAGCGGTTACAATATAAGCAACAGCTGAATCAAGGCGCATAATTGAAATCCACGAACGATGGTTCCAGCCTTTTTCACGAATCCAATATCCGTAAGAAGCCATTGTAATAGAACCACCTACTCCTCCAATTAAAGCTAGAGCGTTCATCAGCGATCCTTCAGGTACTTTTGGTACCATGCCTCCAGCAAGTGCTGTTAAATTTGGAGATAGTAATATGGCAGTGCCTACAACCGTAACAAACATGATGCCAACAAAAACAGTCATTAGCTTTTCAACCAATGCATATCTCCCATTCCAAACTAATAAAAAACCAATAAGTGCATGAATAATAGCCCAAGCCCAAAGCGGGAGCTGAGGAAATAACGCATGCATGGCTAAGGCACATGATGATGAAACAGCAGCTCCAAATACAAACCCCCAAAGGACTGAATACACTCCAAAATAGCTGGTAGCCCATTTCCCCATTGAATTCCAGCCTTCTAAAATAGTTTGTCCAGTTGACAATTGCCATCTTCCTACGCCTTCATTTAAGTAGTACTTTAAAATGGCCCCTACTACAATAGCCCATGCGAACGTCATCCCAAGCGTCGCCCCCGCTACCAATGCGGCTACTAAATCCCCTGCTCCTACACCCGTTGCAGCCGTAATCAATCCCGGACCTACTTTTGAAAGTCGACTCCTCAGCCGAGTAGGTGCTTCATTCGTATGTAATTCTACAGTCATACAATTCCCTCCTTTGTTTTACTAGACTCTCGTTATCTATTATACTATTTTTTGTAAATTTTAGAAAGTTTAGATTTTTCAACCCTTTCGATATTTTATTTATCATTGACGCTTTTTTCTTTTTTCTACTATACTGAAATGATGAACTCTTAATGAAACAAGGTGAATCTATGGACTTTAAAATTAATTTCTTATCTTTTTACGTCATCCAAGTAGATGGTAAAGACGAGCAAGCAGACAAACGCTACAAGCATTTTCAAACGCTGAATACAGAAGAATACGAAGAAAGCTCAATTAAAGACTTCTTAGACGGTGAGTTTAAAAAAATTGTTAAACGTAAGGTTGAACGCCATCCAAAAGCTGAACAAGTTCCTACAAAGCTTGGTTACTTTGTCACGGAACCTGGGCACGCATTAGATTCTAATCCTAACTATAATTTATTTCATCGCACGCGCTTTGCAACGGCAAAGGAGGAATTTGAGGAAAATAGCGAACAGTTTATTCACGCATATTTAGATACCGCAGCTGTACGAGGCGGTGCTTTTTTAGTTATATCCGCTGTACCGCGCAAATATTTCGATCAGGCGTTTGTATTTATTTTAAAATGTGATTTTGAGCCCAAAGTTGCCTCAATCACCGATGAATCAACGCTCATTCGCCATGTCGAAATGGCCATTACAACCAAGAACATGAAGTCTATTCAATACCCATACATGCCTGAAGAAGGCATGGTCGAAGAAAGCGAACTTGTCATCCACCAAGCGTCTCACGCTCGTTACTTTGAAGACTTCTTGAAATTCATTGACTACAACGAGCCGATGCCCGAGATTATGAAAACACAAGTGATGGATATGGTGCGTGAACACGTCAGCGAAACGTTTGAAGCAGAAAGCGTAGAACTCGAACAGTTTGAATCAGACATGGAACTGTGGGCAACAAGTGAAAAGCGTGAGCTTCAAGAACGTTTGGATACCCATCAAGTTATGGAAGCTGCTGCTCATATCGTCGAGCATACGCCTGATGCCGAGCTTAAAATGAAGCTTGGCGAAACGGAGATTAAAGGACTGTTAGCGGATTTCGGGGAAAATATTCACTTAGCGAAAGTGAACGGACGCTATGTGGCGTTAATTGAAGCAGAATCGATTTTGTTTGAAAAAGGCGCGTCTCCAATTGAGTTTCATAAGCCTGGGGATTTGCACGGGATTATTGAGAAAATCAGCAGTAAGCGCTGGGAAGAATGAGCCAAAAATAATAAACGGACGCATCTATTTTTTACTTTACTTGCAATACTGAACTGTTTCTGTTATTCTTAAGAAGAATTATTTTTGTTCGGTAAGGATTGACAAGTTAACAACTTTCGTCTGAAGATTTGAGCAAGAATAGTAACACAATGTGTGCAAAGCACACGAGGAGGCAACAACAATGGAACAAGGTAAAGTAAAATGGTTTAACGCAGAAAAAGGTTTTGGATTCATCGAGCGCGAAAACGGAGACGATGTATTCGTACATTTCTCAGCAATCCAAAGCGAAGGTTTCAAATCTTTAGATGAAGGTCAAGCTGTAACTTTTGAAGTAGAGCAAGGTCAACGTGGACCTCAAGCTACTAACGTTCAAAAAGCGTAATTAATACGGACATCTATGTACAGACTCTACTTGTAGAGTCTGTTTTTAATTTACATTGAAATTTGGACATAATAAAAACCCTACTCACGAATGAATAGGGAACATCAAAACACAGATAGTAACTGGTAAAGAAAATGGTAAACTTAGTATAGCATAGTATTCTTATAATACCTAATTTTTTATTACACATCTCATGATAATCAGTAACTAACCATCCACTGCGATATCCGCCCTCTCCCTCTTTCTCCTCGTCTTAACTTTCACTTATTTGTACAGTTACAATAATTTGTTTACATTCTACTTTAAATATTCTCAAAATACAGTATTTTAAGCTCATGCCTTTTTTAACTAATGGCACATTAAACAAACAATCACTACTTTAGACTCAACTGTAAGAGCTATTTCAGATGGCTCAATAGAAAATGCAGATACAAGCTTTTGGGACACGCTTGCCTCCCAAACAACTCGCCCTTCTGGAGAAGACGAGTAATAAAAATTATCACAGGAAAGCGACTGATAGGCGCTTTCCTTTTTTTCTATTTATAACAATTGTACCCTTTTCCCTTTGCTGAACTATTGATGAAAAGCCTTAGCTCCTACCTCTCCTCTCACCTTTTGCTTCCATTGCTCTATTTTTAAGTGTGATATAGCACAAAACACTCTCCCATTCTAAGTAAACATGATGAAACAATAGAAATGTTCAAAAAACATTGACTATCTTTTCTTTTGTTGATATGATTTTTCTATTGGTTTTTGAGCCAATGTTAAATTGAATATTCCCCAAGCAATGATTGTTGTGGATAACACTACAACAGGAGCAGCTTCTGGAGAGACCGCTTAGGCGGCGCCGAAGGATTCACAATCTCAGGCAAAAGGACAGAAGAGTAACGATACATACGTATGTTATTCGATGACCTATTCGAGATTGGATTCTTCCAATCTCTTTTTTTATTTTCTATATTATTTTTGAGGTGATTATTATGCAACAAAAGCGCGCTGTGGTTAGCGTAATTGGACAAGATCAAGTAGGGATTATTTCAAGCGTCACAACTGTCTTATCAAATCAAGGTGTTAACATCCTCGATATTAGTCAGACAATATTACAAGATTTCTTTACGATGATGATGATTGTCGATGTATCAGCTATTGAACTAAACTCGCTACAACATTCTTTAAATAACGTTAGCGAAGAGCTTGGTTTAAAAATTCACGTGCAGCTTGAAGAAACGTTTCAAGCTATGCATCGCGTATAAAAGGAGGAATAAATATGAGTATTGCTTTAACAGAAATGATGGAAACCATCCGAATGGTTCAAATGGAGAACCTCGATATCCGTACAGTAACAATGGGTATCAGTTTAAGAGACTGTGCTGATTCTAACTTTGAAACAATGAATCAAAATGTCTACAACAAAATTGTTTCATATGCAGGTGAATTAAAAGAAACTGCTGAACAGGTTGAAAAAGAATATGGAATTCCAATTGTAAATAAACGTATTTCAATTACTCCTATCGCAGAGATTTTAGGTCATGCAACGGTTGAACAAACAATCACGCTCGCTAAAACATTAGACCGTGCTGCACAACAGGTTGGTGTCGATTTTATCGGAGGCTTCTCAGCTCTTATTCATAAAGGAATTTCAAAGAGTGATCAAACGTTGCTAGACGCGTTACCTGAAGCTCTTAGCGTAACAGAACGCGTTTGTTCTTCAATCTCAGTAGCCACCACTCGTACCGGTATTAATATGGATGCTGTAAAACAGCTCGGCGTTATTATTAAAGAAGCGGCTAACCGTACAAAAGATCGTGATGGCATTGCTTGCGCCAAGCTGGTTGTGTTCTGTAACCCTGTTGAAGATAATCCATTTATGGCCGGGGCTTTTCACGGCTCAGGTGAAGGTGAAGTGGTCTTAAACGTAGGTGTTAGTGGCCCTGGTGTTGTTTTAAATGCACTAAAACGTCATCCTAATGCTGATTTAGGTGAGGTATCTGAAGTAATTAAAAAGACGGTATTTAAAATTACGCGCGCTGGTGAGTTAATTGGACGCGTAGTGGCTGAACGACTAAACGTTCCCTTTGGCATCATGGATTTATCACTGGCTCCTACTAATGCTATTAACGACAGCGTTGCTGAAATTTTAGAAGAAATTGGGTTAGAACGTGTGGGTACTCATGGTACAATTGCTGCGTTAGCACTTATGAACGATGCTGTGAAAAAAGGAGGCGCAATGGCTAGCTCTTACGTTGGTGGTCTAAGTGGGGCTTTTATTCCGGTCAGTGAAGATAACGGGATGATTAAAGGTATTACCGACGGTTCTCTAAATCTATCAAAACTTGAAGCGATGACCTGCGTATGTTCTGTTGGTTTAGATATGATTGCTTTAACAGGAGATGTTAGTCCTGCTACGCTTTCAGGAATGATTGCTGATGAAGCGGCAATTGGAATGATTAACAAAAAAACAACCGCAGTACGCGTTATCCCTGTTCCCGGTAAAAGTGAAGGTGAAATGGTAGAATTCGGTGGTCTTCTAGGACGAGCTCCAGTCATGGGTGTTAACCCTTATAGCTCTGAGCGATTAGTAAATCGCGGTGGACGAATTCCTGCTCCCCTACAAGCATTGATTAATTAAGTAAAAAGAGTCAGCGTAATCATTACTCTTCACGCTGACTCTCTTTATACGCTTGCAGACAAGATTTGCAAATGCAAGAATGACTAGATTTTGCTTTTAACGCATCTGGAAACTCTTCTTCTGCGCACCAGCAAGTAAACTCTTCTTCTTTTAAAACATGCTGACATCCATTCTTTTTTCCACACAGTGGACAGGTTCTGTTAATCATAACTCACTCTTTCTTTACATCCCAATGTGTAGCTTTATCAAAGATCGGCTTCCATATGCGCTCCGGTAAATAGCCAACTCCGTAGGAAGAACCAAGACCCATTGTTGATACAATAAGATGACGACATCCTTTTTCCCAAAACCTGCTGCTTGCTTTCACCTTTACATCCTGAATCTTTCTGCGCTGCATAACCGTTGTTTTTCGAGTAATAAACTGCGATCGAATACTTAAAAATTCATGGGTCATCGCTACGCCTCCTTGGTGATATCCAAACCATGTTAACAACGAAGTAGCTAACAAAATGACAACCACTCCCCACACAAGCTGAACTTTCCAAAAGCTGATTGCTACTGCTGCAATGCAAGCTGTAATGAAGACATATGATAGCTTATACCATACATAATTGCGCACTACGTTTGGCTTAAACTCAAGATAACGATAAGTAGGAAGATACTCTGAAAAAACCTCCGTTATTTCCTTTTGTTTTAAAAATGGGTGTAAATACACTTTTTGCTCTAAATCAGAAGTTACGACTTTTAACGAAATGGCTCCCCAACCAAATAAACGCTGAAGCAAACCTTCTTCAACTGTAACCGCCTTAATTTTTTCAAAAGGAATCGTAAGCGAGCTTTTGTTTAATAGCCCGTATTGAACTTGAAGGTGCTTTTCATAGCGCTCCACCATAAAATTACCAAAGCGGATTACGTACAAGATAATAGAAAGTATATATGCTATGCATAAAATAAAAAATACTAATATGATAATAGCTAATATAGACTGCGTAACAATCTGTTCATAAGCATCTTGAATCCACGGGTTGATTAAGTCATCCACGTATTCGTATAGTACACCCAGTCCAGCAAAGATATAGCCAAAGTTCGCCGATAGCGCAGCAGCAATCACTAAGCGACTGGTGGGCACCTTTAATGTTTTAATGATTTGTTTTCTTTCAGGACTCTCTTCTACTGAAAAAGACTCCCCTGCTTGCAGCATTGTTTTTAACTCATGGGCGTCTTTCATTAAAACACCTGGTAAATCGACTTCTGCACCCATTCCTGTTCCACCTGCTGTTTCAATACGAAGCCGTGCCAGTTTAACTAGGCGAAACAGAAAAGGCTGATCAATTTGAATCGATTGAATACGCGTTCGTTGGATAAAACTATTTTCTTTTTTAAAGACTCCTTTTTTAATTCGAATTTCTTTTTCTGTAACTTCGTAGCGAAATGTTTGCCATTTAACAAATGCAAAAAACAAGCTGATACCTATAATAATTAAACCAACCCACCAGTATGTCAGTACTTTATCTCGCTGAAGAATGATTAAAAATGCAAATGGTAAAATATTGTCTTTTATGTACTTTGCAGCTTGAACAATAACGGCAAGTGGGTGCAGCTTTTTATTCATATTCGTCCTTCACCTCTGCCATCTTTGCGATTGTTTCGCGTAAATTATTTGCGTCTTCTGATTGTAGTGCCGGAAATTCAAGAAATCCTGCAGCTGTTACAACATTAATTGAAGCCAGACCGTATTTACGCAAAATTGGCCCCGTTGATGTTTCCACATGTTGAACCTTCACAATCGGCACTTTTGTATGATTCCAGATAAACAAACCTTTTTGTACTTCGATATGCGTCTCTGTTAGTTGATACGAATACACTTTCATGTAAATGCTCGGAGCGATGACAACATAAACAATAAAGCTAACGATTAGCAGAGCTCCAGAAACCCAAAAAATCCAGATCCACCAATTAAAAAAATAGACAAGAACATAATAACCAATCGTTCCTGCTAACCACAATATATGTGGCAATAGCGCTTGAATTCTCATTGCGCTTTTTGCTTCGGAAGGTAGCTTCCCCTGTAAATGTGTAATTTCCATATGTATTTCCTCTCAATTCATGTATTCTTTCTTCTTATACGCTTGAGCTGCCCAAAAAGTTTCAATAATATGTATTTTTTCATATTTTTTCTAATTTGTATACAAAAAGAGAGTAGGACATACCAAAACAAATTTTCAACAAGACGAACACTCCCTTTTCTCACCTCCTTACATTGTCACAACATGTTCGTTCCATTGCGCTACGGCCACTCGCTTTCCGCGGGGAGGAACCTGAGCTTCCTCGCTATGCTGCGGGATCTCCGTTTTCCCTCTCTTTCCCGCAGGAGTCGAGTGCCCTACGCTCCATTCCACCCTGTTTCCAAACTAGGTTTTCCCAATCAACAAAAAACCTGAACGATTAAAAGTGAGGAACTCTCAATCGTTCAGGTTTATCATTGACTGAATTACTTATGTCCCAGCCTCTTTTTATTCATTATTGATAAACGTTCTTTTTTACGTCACTTTGTACTGCTGCGCGCTCTACTGCTTCAGCAACAGCTTCATGTACATTAACATTTAGCGGATGAGGCACTAGATCCCCTGGCTTTGTTGAATTTGCAATCGCTTCTGCAGCTGCAACTAGCATTTTGTGAGTAATATCACGAACACCAGCGTTTAGTACGCCACGGAAAATACCTGGGAATCCTAATACATTGTTTACAGAGCGTCCATCTGTTGCATAAATTGCACCAGCTTCTAACGCATCTTCTTGTTCGATTTCAGGTTTTGGATTTGATAGAGCCAAAATAATTTGTCCCTTTTGTACCCATTCTTTTTTAATAAGTCCTGGTACACCAGTTGTTGCAATAACAATATCACTTTGCTCCATTAGCTCTTCTAAGCTATCAACTGTTTCGCCTCCATAAGAGCGAAGACGATCTTTTGCTTCTTCAGATTTATCAGCGCCAACTACGCTTTCGACACCATATGCCATTAGCATGCGGCATATGGCAATACCAGCTGCCCCAAGGCCAATTTGACCAACGCGAGCTTGTTTTAAGTTAACACCTGCACTGCGACAAGCTGAGATAGCTGCAGCTAACGTAACTACGGCCGTTCCATGCTGATCGTCATGCATAACAGGAATGTCTAGTTCTTTCTTTAAGCGCTCTTCCACTTCAAAACAGTGTGGAGAACCAATATCTTCAAGCAAGATACCACCAAATCCTGGTGAAATATTTTTAACTGTTTGAATAATTTCTTCGGGACTATTTACATCTAATAAGATAGGAATAGCATTAATATTAGTAAGCTGATCAAAAAGAGCTGCTTTACCTTCCATAACAGGCATACCAGCTACTGGTCCAATATTACCTAAACCCAAGATTGCTGTTCCATCTGTTACAACAGCTACAGTGTTGCTAATGCTTGTATAAATTTTTGCTTTTTCCGGCTGTTCTTTAATCGCCATACATACGTTAGCTACACCTGGTGTATACACGCGTCGTAAATCCGCTAACGTTTCAATTTTCATTTTACTTTTCATTTGAATTTTCCCGCCTTCGTGAGCGTGTAAAACTTCATCTGAAACTGTGTGTAGCGTAATTCCGTCCAAGCTACGAACTGCATCTAATAATTCTTCTAGCTGCTCTTCGCTCTCAACCTGTACAGTAATACTTCTTCGCGTATAGTTATGGCCTACCTTAACTGTTTCAACCTCGCCAATATCGCCACCTACGCGACCAATTGCCGTAGCTACTCGTCCTAGATTTCCTGGTACGCTTGGTGTTTGAATCATTAAAGTACGGATAATATTGCTCATGTTGACTCCTCCATTTTTATCATTTTAGTGTTAATTATCAGTCTGTCTACTTGTCTAACGATTATTGACGATCAAAAAGTGAGTTACCTGCAATACCTGGATTTGTCATTTCATAAGGATTTAAGATTAAATCTAGCTCTTCTTCTGTCAATACGTCATATTGTAAGCAAAGTTCCCGTACAGATTTCCCTGTCATAATGGCTTCTCTGGCAATACGAGAAACAACTTCATAACCTAAATGTGGGTTAACAGCAGTAATGACGCCTACGCTTTTCTCTACATATTCTTTCAACCGTTCTTCGTTTGCTTCAATACCTTCTAAGCAATATTTTGTAAACGCGTCAAAACCGTTGTTCATAATGCTAATAGACTGCAGTAGGTTAAAGACAAGCACAGGCTCCATTACGTTTAACTCAAGCTGTCCTGCTTCTGAAGCTAAGCAAATGGTAGTATCATTTCCAATAACTTGGAATGCTACTTGGTTAATCAGCTCTGGCATTACTGGATTTACTTTTCCAGGCATAATAGAAGATCCCGGCTGACGAGCAGGAAGGCTAATTTCTGCTAAGCCTGCCCGTGGACCTGAAGCCATTAAGCGTAAGTCGTTTGCAATTTTAGACATATTCATCATACACACTTTTAAAGCAGCAGATACTTCGGTATAAGCGTCTGTATTTTGCGTTGCATCCACAAGGTGCTCAGCGCCATATAATGGTAGTCCACTAATTTCTGCTAGATATTTCACAACGTTCTCGATATATTTCGGATCAGCATTTAAACCTGTTCCTACCGCTGTTGCTCCCATATTCACTTCATATAAGTGTTGGCGAGACTGGCTTATACGTTTAATATCTCGCTCTAAAACACGGCTATATGCAGCAAATTCTTGTCCTAAACGAATAGGTACTGCATCTTGAAGATGTGTTCTTCCCATTTTAATAATTGGATCAAACTGCTTCGCTTTCTTTTTAAATACTTCAACCATCTTGTCCATTGTTGCTAATAAATCATCTAATAGGCGCAATGTTGATAAATGAATAGCCGTCGGGAACACGTCATTCGTAGATTGTGACATGTTTACATGACTGTTCGGACTAAGCTTTACATAATCACCTTTTTCATACCCCATTAGTTCTAGCGCTCGGTTTGCGATAATTTCGTTCATATTCATATTCATTGACGTACCCGCTCCACCTTGAATCGGATCTACAATGAAATATTCATGCCATTGACCTGCAATCACTTCGTCAGCCGCCTGTACGATAGCGCTTCCAATACCATCGTATAATCGTTTTGTATCCATATTCGCCATAGCAGCTGCTTTTTTGATCATCGCAAGAGCACGAATCATCTCTTTGTTCACTTTGTATCCAGTGATTGGAAAGTTTTCAACTGCGCGCATTGTTTGGACACCGTAATATACGTCTTTTGGAAGTTCTTTTTCGCCAAGAAAATCTTTTTCAATACGACTTTGCTGTTCCTTTTTCGCCATACTGCGACCTACTTTCTATTAGTTAATCTTTATGTGAGCGTGCTTAATTCTCAGCTTTTTTGTTTTAACTAGCGTACTACGCTGTATGACACCTTCTATTAAACACTTAATATACGCTTTGATTATAAAGAAAATTATACTAATAATCAAGGTAACTCCAAAAGAGGTTTTACTTTTTTTAGTATCAAAACAAAAACACCTGTTCTCATTTCTATTAATCGATTATTTTTTATCATAAAAAAGGGTTTTATCATAAATAAACGAAATGTTATGACTATACGCTGTGAAAAGGAGGACCTGTATATGAAAGCCATTTGTGTATTTGCTGGATCTAATTCTGGTGTTCATCCTCACTATAGAAACGTTGCCGTAGAACTTGGAGCGTATATGGCTCAACACGATTATAAATTAATTTACGGGGGCTCAAAAATGGGCCTGATGGGTGAAGTAGCCAATGAAATGTTAAAGCATGGTGGTCACGTAGTTGGCATTATGCCAAAAGGACTATTTAGCGGTGAAATTGTTCATACCGCCCTCACGGAATTAATTGAAGTAAGCAGCATGCATGAGAGAAAAGCCACCATGCACGATTTATCTGACGGCTACATCGCTCTTCCAGGAGGGTTCGGTACGTTTGAAGAATTGTTTGAAGCACTTTGTTGGGCACAGATTGGAATTCATAAAAAACCAGTTGGATTACTCAATGTTAATGGATATTATAATGCGTTAATGAGTATGGTTGAACATGCTGTAACAGAGGGCTTTTCACAAGAATCAGCCATTCAGCTTATCAATATTTCAAGCAGCCCGCAATCGTTAATTTCATCAATGATGAACTTCACTTCTCCTTCCACTCGTTACACAAAATGGAACAACACTTCTTCTTAAATCAAAAAAAGAGTACGCTACTGTACTCTTTTTTTATTTGTCTTCTACATATTTTCTATCCACTTTGGACATTCTCTAAAAAAAGAGAGAATAGGGAGATGGTGTCATGGAGCACATTTTTGATTTGCTGTTACGAGGAATATTAGCTTATTTTTCTCTGCTTATCTTAACTAGAATTATGGGAAAAAGAGAGCTATCCAAGATGAACTTCAGTGACTTTGTTGTGGGAATCACCATTGGATCCATTGCTGCTACGGGCGCGGTTGACCATAACCAACCTTTTACTAACTATATACCAGCTTTGGTCATCATTCTCGTCCTTGAAATTTTATTTTCTTACCTTTCAATGAAATTTGATAAATTTCGGCTATTAAACAATGGTGAACCCATTATCTTAATGGAAAACGGGCGAATTCTTGAACAAAATTTAAGAAAGGCACGCTTAAATGTCGAAGAGCTTGCTAGTCAGCTTAGGCTTCAAAGTATCTTTTCTTTTCAAGATGTAGAAACGGTCCTTATTGAACAAAACGGTGGCTTTAGCGTGCAGTCACCAAGCTGTCACCATGGAAGCAATGAGCATTGTTAAAAGCCGCAGCGGACTACCTCGGCTTCTCATTAAAGATGGAAAGCTAGTTGAAAAAGAATTAACTGCGTCCTCTTTTACACTCGACTGGGTGCACCAACAGCTCTCTATTCGTAATATCGCCAGCATTTCTGATGTTATGCTTGGTCAAATTGACCGTAGTGGCTTTATCTATATTGATTTGTATGAAAAAGAACAAACGACGTAACAATTTCTGCTGCTTCCTGTGAATTTTTGCAAGAGTCTATCAATAAAAGCGGTATTTTCTCGACTGCTCTGGGATTTATTGTTGGAGCAGGAACTTTTACAGTATTCGATGTATTGTTAGCTAGAAAAGGTGGTCATAATCCCAAGCGCTCTACTTCCCAATGTAAACAAAGTTCTGGTTTAGATTATTTTTCTTATCAGCTATTGTAAAATTATCCTTATGATGTATATAATTACAATGTTATTTTCAAGCAAAGAATGGAGACTTATCATGCGCTACTCTGCTTTTTTATGTTGTTTTTTTGTTTTTATCACGCTATTAGTTGGATGCCAAGCTATAAATAATGCTTCTCAAAAGAATGATTCGATTGAAGCTGAAAAATTAAAGGCTAACCACTATTCATATAATGAAGATCAACGTGATGCTATTTCTGTTATTAATGAGCTTCCTGGACATGAAAATGTTCATAACGTAACGTTGCAAACCCAAAAATCTCCTTCCTATATTTCAGTTGATTATACACAAGCATCGACCGAAACGAGCAGGCAGTTTGAACACAATTGGTCGGCGGATTTTACTAAAAAACGCGTATTCAACAACGCTACCATACTGCTTGGGTTGATTGACCATGCTGATTCTGTCCACTTTAACGTTCATACCGTTGTTCCTCAAAGCATTACGATTACACGTGCAGAACTAGAAGCATTCTATCGACATCCGCTTACACCAAATGCTTCAAAGGGTATTCAAAACGTTAACGTTGAAAACAATAACAATGAGTATAAAATAAATGAGTTTTTTCGTCGTCACCCAATTACAGAACTAGACTAATCACTCTGTGCGAAGCATCTTTTAGCTGCTTCGCTTTTATATGCCTTTTTGCCCTTACGTGTGTGATCTAGGAAACTTCCTTTCACGTAACTTGAACAAAAATTGAACTACCTGTTCTTTTGTAGTACGATATGAACATATTGTCATAGAAAGGAATTATTAAAATGGCCTATAAAATGATTGTACTAGATTTAGATGATACTCTTTTACGAGATGACCATACAATCTCTCCCCGTACAAAGCAAGCTTTAATGGATGCGCAAGAAGCCGGAGTAAAAGTTGTGCTAGCTTCCGGTAGACCAACCTATGGCATGATTCATATTGCTGAAGAGCTTCGACTAGCTGATTACGGAAGCTTTATCCTCTCCTTTAACGGAGCAAAAATTATTGATTGGCGTACTAAGGAAGAATTGTTTAGTAGTACATTATCACCTGAAACCGTTCATCAATTAGATGCATTGAGTAAACAAGAAAACGTATTGATTCATACCTATGTAGGAGATGAAATTATTACGGAAGTAGAAAACGAATTTACGGATATCGAAAGCAATATTACTGGCTTACCTATTAAACTAGTACCTAGCTTCGTTGACGCTGTGAAAGATCCTGTTGTAAAAGTCTTGATGCTTGCACCAAGTGAAGAGCTGGTTCATGTTGAAGAAAAGCTACAAAAACAGCTTGATGGACAGCTAAGCGTTATGCGCTCAAAACCATATTTCTTAGAGTTCACAGAAGTTGGAGTAACAAAAGGTACAAGCCTTGATTTTCTTATTCAGAAGCTAGGGATTACGCGAGACGAAGTAATTGCCATGGGCGACAGCTATAATGATGTAGCCATGATTGAATTTGCGGGTTTAGGCGTTGCGATGGGAAATGCACCTGAAGATATTAGAAAGTTAGCAAATCACGTAACAGATACAAATATGAACGATGGTGTTGCGAAGGTAGTAGAAGAATTTGTTTTAAATCGTTTAGCCGTTAAATAAAGAAAAGCCAGCTGGCGCTGGCTTTTTTATGTGTCATTTTGTTGTAACAAGCTCTGGAACTTCATTTGTTTGAAGCATTTTATTGCGTAAACCTTCCACATCGATTGGTTTCCTTGCCACCCCTGAATCCATTGCCGCTTTCGCTACGGCAGCTGCAACATGAGCTGCGACTCTCTTATCGAATGGATCTGGAATTACATAGTCAGCATGGATATTTGTTTCATCAATTAATCCAGCAATTGCATACACTGCAGCTACTTTCATTTCTTCGTTAATTTCTTTTGCTTGTACATCTAGTGCACCGCGGAAAATGCCTGGAAAAGCTAATACGTTATTGACTTGGTTAGGGAAGTCTGAACGTCCTGTACCAATCACTAAAGCTCCTGCTTCTTTCGCTTCTTCTGGCATAATTTCCGGAACTGGATTTGCCATAGCAAAAATAATTGAATCATCATTCATTGAACGAATCATTTCTTGTGTAACGGCTCCTGCTGCTGAAACACCAACAAAAACATCTGCATCTACTAATGCATCCGCTAAGGTACCTTCTTGTTGATTTTTGTTCGTCATGCGTGCCATTTCTTCTTTAAATGGATTCATACCAACAGGACGTCCTTCATAAATAATTCCTTTTGTATCACATAATATAACGTCTTGCACACCCATGTTTAAAAGAAGTTTTACAATGGCAACACCTGCAGCACCAGCACCGTTTGCTACAACTTTAATATCTTCAAGCTTTTTATTTGCTAAGCGTAGCGCATTTAACAAACCTGCAGCCGTAACAATTGCCGTTCCGTGCTGATCATCATGAAAGATTGGGATATTACAAGCTTGTTTTAAGCGTTCTTCAATTTCAAAACAGTAAGGTGCTGCAATATCCTCTAAGTTAATACCGCCAAACGTAGGTTCAAGAAGTTTAACCGTTTCAACTACCTTGTCTGGGTCCTCAGTATTTAAACAAATAGGAAATGCATCGACGTTTGCAAATGACTTGAATAGCAATGCCTTCCCTTCCATAACTGGCATTGAAGCACCTGCACCAATATTACCTAATCCAAGAACGGCTGTCCCATTTGAAACAACGCCAACCAAATTCCCTTTCATCGTATAATCATAGATTTTCTCAGCATCTTCTGCAATTTCAAGACATGGCTCTGCTACTCCTGGTGAATAAGCAAGGCTTAAATCTTTTGCGCTTTGAACTTCTACTTTGGAATGTACTCCAAGCTTTCCTTGTTTTTCTTTATGCATTTTAAGTGCTTCTTCACGTAATGTCATTTTATTTGTCAACGTCCCTTCTTTTATTAGCTAAATGCTTTCATTAATAATGTTGCAATAATTACTGTCGATGCGCCTCCTAAACGAGTTGCTACCTGAGCAAACGGCATAAGTGACATTCGATTTGATGCTGATAAAATGGCAACATCTCCAGTTCCTCCAAGACCGCTATGGCAACCTGTAACAATGGCAGCGTCAACCGGATACATTTTTAATAGTTTACCAACAAAATAACCCGTTCCTACCATCGCAATTACAACAGATGCACAAATTACGATATAAGCAGGTGTGATAATTTTCACAACGTCATCTAATGGAATAAATAAAATCCCTAAACCAACCATTAGTGGCCATGTTAAGCTTGATGAAATAAATTTGTATAAATGATAAGATCCTTGTTCCATCTTTTTCGGCATAAGCTGTAAAGATTTGACTAGTGTTGCTGCTACAATCATTAACACCGGACCTGGGATTCCTAAAAATTTATGAGCTAAGCTACCGAAGATAAAGAACGAACAAGCAATTAATACGCCTGCACCCATTAAAGAGAAATCGACAGGTTTATCAATGTTTGTCTCCTCGTTCATTTTATCTCCGCCTGCTGTTTTAACTAATACACCGTTACCCGTAAGTTCCGGTTTGCTTTCTCCTAAGCGCTTCATCATACCCGCACAGATAACGGCTACAATGTTTCCAATTACAGCAGCTGGTATCATTTGTGATACAAACGATTCCGCTGAGTCACCTAGAATCTGAGAATACCCTAGAGAAAGCGGAAGAATACCTTCACCGATCCCTCCTCCAATAATTGGGACAATAATATAGAAGAAAGTATGCTTCATTTCATAACCGAATAGTAGTCCTACAAGTAGACCAACCCCAACTGATGCCAGTGTCCCAACAACTAGTGGAATAAACATTCTGGTAAAGCCTTGAATTAAAACTTTTCGATTCATTCCCAAGATACTTCCCGCTACTAAAACTGAAATATAAAAATAGAGAAAGTTTGATGTTTTCATTAATGTTGTTACCGCTTCCATAGAAGCAGGGTTTATCAAATTATAAAAAACTAGAATGGATGGAACAAGCAATGCTAATATTGCGGGTCCACCGATATCTTTTAAGATAGGAATTTTCATACCCAAGTCTCCAAGTAAAATCCCCATTACCATAATAACTGCAAATCCACCGATCATATCGGGTGGAAGCTGATTATAAACAGATGCTCCGTAAACAATTAGCGCTAACACAACGTAAAGTGGGAGCGGAAGTACACCTACTTTTACATCGTTAATTTTGGCCCATAGCCCTTTTGATTTCTTAGGTTGTTGATACTCAGAAAACGTTTCCAATTTACGAGCTGTACCCATTCCCTTAACCTCCTGTCTTTCTACAAAGTCTATGATACTTAATGTTCAGATAACTTGATACGTTTTGTAACTTTTAAAGCACTTTTGTAACTAAAAAAATTAAATGATTAAAATGTATAGAGCTAGCCATGTTCGGCTAGCCTTAAAAGTGTAGTGAATATTTTAACAATGTTTCCATACATATATAATAATGACGAATTGAGAGTAGGAGGAAATAGTTATGCTCAAACCTGATACAGCTATCATTTTAGGTCTAATGATTGAAGAGCCGTTTACACGATTAGAAGATGAAGCGATTAGGCATATTGCCGTAAATGAGCTTGAAAATGGATTGGCAGTATTTAATGAAGCATCCAATCTTTATTACGAAAAATTTCTTTATTTTGATGAGCACACGAAGGTACAGCTTCGTAAAGAAGTTTTCTCGCTTCATTTAACGCTGAACCAAATAAAAAATGCATATGCTAATGGTTATACATCCGAAGCCGTTCATATCTATCAAATTATTGCTGAAACTGAAAACTCAACGAATACGATGAACGCTCTCTTTCAATTTCCCACTTATAACGGTGAAGAAGATGATCAAAGCTACAGGTCATTTATGAATATCTTTGGATCAAAAAAATAAAGAGTTTGGGACATAACAAAATGATTGCTTCTAAAAGACGAACACTAGTTGTTCCCATCTCTTTGGTTTGTCTCAACTCGTTCGTTCCATTGCGCTACGGCCACTCGCTTTCCGCGGGGAGGAACCTGAGCTTCCTCGCTGCGCTGCGGGATCTCCGTTTTCCCTCTCTTTCCCGCAGGAGTCGAGTGTCCTACGCTCCATTCCACCCTGTTTCCAACATTGTTTTCATAACCAAAAAAACCTGAACGATTAAAAGTTATGAACTCTCAATCGTTCAGGTATAGTAGAAGCTGAACTACTTATGTCTCAGTCTCTTTATTAATTAATCCCCTTCATTAATTGCTTAATTTTTGAAGAAGAAAGGAAGATGATGATACCTAGAACAACAGAAATTCCACCTAATAATCCGAAATATGAGGATTGTGAAATCCCCTCATAGAATCGAACGATTTGTGCGTTGATTGCCTGTGCAGCTGCGCTTGCTAAGAACCATAAGCTCATCGTTTGTGCGGAGAATGCTTTTGGCGCTAGTTTTGTTGTTGTCGATAATCCACCTGGGGATAAGCAAAGCTCACCAATTACAACTAAGAAGAAGCTTAAAACAAGCCATAATGGACTTGTTAAATGATTCGCATCACCTGTTACTGACGGGATAACCATTACTAGGAATGAAAAACCGGCAAATAACAATCCTAAAGAAAATTTTTGCGGTGTAGACGGTTGGCGATCTCCAAGCGTTACCCACAGCCTAGCAAATACAGGTGCTAATAAAATAATAAATAACGGGTTAAGCGACTGGAACCACCCTACTGGAATTGTAAAACTTCCATAAGTTAACTGCGTTGATGTTTCAGCATAAATGGCTAAGATTGTTGAACCTTGCTCTTGAATTGCCCAGAACATGACAGCAGAAATAAATAATGGAATATAAGCAAGTAATCGAGAGCGTTCAACATCAGTTGTTTTGGAACTACGATACATAACGGTGAAATAAATAATTGGAATAATAACAGCTAAGAAACTAATGAATGCAATAACATTCGTTAGAGTTAAGAAGCCTGCTACTCCTGCTATAATTAAAAAGATTACGAGAACAGCAACGATTAAACCAATAATTCCAAACGTTTTTTTACGCTCACCAGGCTTTAACGGATTTGGAACTTCCGTACCTGCTAAACCTAGGTTTTTCTTTTTTGTCATAGAAAAAACAATTAATCCACCTAACATTCCAACTGCTGCGGCACCGAAACCTAAATGGAATCCGTAGTTTTCTCCAAGCGTAGATACGATTAATGGAGCGATAAAAGCACCTAAGTTAATTCCCATATAGAAAATACTAAATGCGGCATCGCGTCGGTTGTCGTTCTCTCTATATAAGTCTCCCACAACACTTGAAACGTTTGGCTTTAATAAGCCTGTCCCTAAAATAATAAACAGCATGGCTACTAAAACACCGTTAAATCCGGCTGGAAGAGCTAAAACGATATGACCAATCATGATCAACACGCCGCCCCAGAACACTGTTCTTGAGGTTCCTAATATCCTATCAGCAATCCATCCGCCAATAATTCCTGACATATAAACAAGCGCTCCATAAATGGACATAATGGATGCTGCTGTTCCATTATCAATACCTAGTCCACCTTTAGACACTTCCGTATATAAATACACGATTAGAAGTGCTTTCATTCCATAATAGGAAAAGCGCTCCCAGAACTCAGTGAAAAATAGCGTAAATAATCCTTTTGGATGGCCAAAAAATCCTTTTTGAGGAACACTTTGGACAATTTTCTCTTTATCAAGCGACATATTTTACATCCTTTCTCTCTATCTTTCTCCCTTTTTCCCCTGTTTACTAATTTTTAAAATATCAAAAAATTATGATGATATATAATTAGAAACAATAAAATTTTATTCTTATAAAATGATTCTGTCAATATAAAAAATATAAATAAACATATTTTTTATACATCTTTTTTCTTATCCGCGCTTTAAAAACAGCTATATAACCAGCTTATTCTAAATAAAAAATCCTTTATATTTTTTATTTTAATTATTCATCCCCCTGATTTTTTATAATATCAAGCTAATATTTTCTATTTCTTTTTACCCTACTATTCTTTTAAAACTGTGTCTTTTACCCTATATAGTTTTTCGATATAATAAAAGGTATAAAAAAAAGAGTTTGGGACATAACAAAATGATTGCTTCTAAAAGACGAACACTAGCTGTTCCCATCTCTTTGATTTGTCTCAACACGTTCGTTCCATTGCGCTACGGCCACTCGCTTTCCGCGGGGAGGAACGTGAGCTTCCTCGCTGCGCTGCGGGATCTCCGTTTTCCCTCTCTTTCCCGCAGGAGTCGAGTGTCCTACGCTCCATTCCACCCTGTTTCCAACATTGTTTTCACAATCAAAAAAACCTGAATGATTAAAAGTTATGAACTCTCAATCGTTCAGGTATAGTAGAGGCTGAACTACTTATATCTCAGTCTCTCAACGTACGTTTGTATTTTCGATTTGTTGTACAAACCTTGACTTATTAATAGGTTGCTGAAACGTGTTAGTGTCAAACTCGTATACTATTTCACCTTCACAAATCGTATAGCGAATTGTACAGCTGAATTCATAGCCTTCATAAATGCTGTGCTTGTGTTTAAAAAACATGCGGTTTTGCTTTACGATGTAGGAATTCTTTAAATCAACGATTGTTAGATCTGCATCTCCGCCCACTTGAATACTACCTTTTTGAGGATACAACCCAAAACGCTTGGCAGGAGCCGTTGAAGTTAACTGTGCAATTTTAGTAAGAGGGATGCTTCTTTTTTGATACCCTTCTGTGATCATTGCTTGAAGCGTATATTGCCCTCCCGATATTCCTCCCCACACCTCAAACATATTATTTGATTTCTTCAAGTCCATAGGACACGGCGAGTGGTCAGAAGATATCATATCAATTTCACCTTTTTCCATCGATAACCACAGTTTCTCTTGTTCTGCTTTTGACCTGAGCGGTGGTGCACATTTAGCCAGTGCTCCAATTTGTACAAAGTCTTTTTCTCCAAACAATAAGTAGTGTGGGCAAGTTTCTAAAGTAACATCTTCCCCTCTTTTTTTAGCATCTACGATTAAGTCAACAGCTTCTTTGCTACTGATATGTACAAAATGGAGTGAACATCCAGTTTGCTCAGCATACTCTAATGCTTCTTTAACTGCTTCTACTTCCACTTCAATTGGCCTTGTTTCTAAATAGCTTCTAATCGATGTAAGCCCCTGTTCCTCTTTTTGTTTTTGAAGCTCTTTAATCGTTTTGTCTTTCTCTGCATGCAAAGCGAGAACCTTACCCAACTTCGCGATTTCTTTCATCCCTTCATAGAGCGTAAGTCCATCTGAAAATTCGAACTCTGATCCTGCTTCTGACATAAATGCTTTAAAACCAATAGCCCCTTGCCTTGCCATCTTTTTAAGTTCATCTTTATTACCAGGTACTAATCCTCCCCATAAACCAAAGTTTACAAATGACTTCTCATTTCCAAGCTTCTTTTTATTTAAAAAAGCTTCTTTCGTTATGGTAGGCGGAACACCATTTAGAGGCATGTCAAAATAGGTTGTACACCCTCCTGCTGCCATCGCTTTTGAACCATTATCAAATCCCTCCCAATGCTCTCTTGCAGGCTCATCAAAATGAACATGTATATCAATAGCTCCAGGTAATACATGCATTCCTTCTGCTCTTAGTACCTCTTTCGCTAGGCTGGTATCAATAGTAGACTTTAAAGCAATAATCTTACCCTCATATATACCAATATCTATTACGCATACCTCGTTTTCTAACACAACCGTTCCACTTTTGATAAGTAAGTCATACTTTTTCATCCATAAACCCCTTCCACTTGCATTAGATTATTTTAAATATAACTGAATTTTCTAATTTTTTCATCGTGTATTTTGCCTTTTTTTAAAAGATGTTTTGTGCAAACTAGACAAAAAATGTACCTAGATACACGAGTATCCGGCACATTTTCATTGAGGTAAACTGATTCGAAAAGTGGTTCCTTTCTCAGGTTCACTTTCCACTTTAATTGTTCCTTTATGCATATCAACAATCCATTTCGCAATTGCTAAACCAAGACCATGTCCGCCCATTTGTCTAGACCTAGATTTGTCCGCTCTGTAAAAGCGATCAAAAATTCTTTTTTGTTCATCTTTATGGATACCAACACCCGTATCAGCCACTCGAATTTCAACTGCATTCGGTCTTTGCTTAATCAATACTTTTACGTGTCCTTGTGGAGTGGTGTATTTAATTCCGTTATCCAATAATATATACATGAGCTGCGTAAGCTTTTCTTCATCTCCCGAAAGCTCTATCTGGTCAGGTGCTTCTAGATGTAAGCTAATATTTTTAGAGTGAGCAAGTGGCTCAACGGACTGCATTACTTTTTCAACCATTTTTTTAATATCAAATTTATTAAAGGCTTGCTGGTTTTTGCTAGCATCAGACCGAGCCAGCGTAAGCAAATCACTTACAAGCTTAGTCATCCGCTTTACTTCTGCTTTCATATTACCGACAAGCTTTTTAGAAAAAGGATCTTCATTTACTTCATCCTGCATTTCGAGCGCATTAATAGATGATAGCATCACGCTTAATGGCGTTCTCAATTCATGAGAAGCATCGGCTACAAACTCTTTTTGCTTTAAAAATGCGTTTTCAATGGGAATCATTGCACGCTTTGACATTAAACGACTCATGTAAATGGCTACGCCTACAAATAAAACTGTTAACGATAACATGATGACCAAAAGCCACTTTAGCAACTGGTATAGAAACGAAACGTTTTTACCAATGTAAAGCATCCCTAAAAACTCACCTTTATAAAAAATTGGCTGTCCAGTCATAAGCAAATCAATACTTACCTTAAATTCATCTTCAGCATGACCATTCCGCTCAAACTTTTCCACATTTGGATGAATTGTTTCAATGCGTTCTTTACGCACTTCATTTTCAATCGGAATCCAGCCGTTAATTAAGTTTAGCAATTTCGGTCTTAGTCCTTCACTTGCTTCGCTGCCCATTAGTAACTGACCTTCTGGACTAACGACATAATAAAAGAACGCATCTTCCCTTGCCACAACAATATCTTGGTATTCATCTTCTACTTGGTCATTTTGCTCGACCAAAAGACTTTTCACAAATTTTGTTTCTTGCTTGAGCAACATGTTTAAGCTTTGCTGCTGGTTACTGCTAATCACAACGTAAACAAGTGAATAGACGATAAACACAAATAAAAGCAGAAATATCATTAACAGCGCACTGTAGCGAAAGGTAAGACGATTTTGCGTTTTGCTAAATAAATCTTGCTTCATCCGGTTACGAGCTCTTCTTATTAACTTTTTAGTCAATTTTATAACCTACTCCACGTATACTTTGGATGAGCTCTTGTTTCCCAAAATGATCTAGCTTTTTTCGCAGGAGTTTGACCGTTGCATCGATTGTTTTAATGGATACATCCGATTCATAGCCCCAAACGCGATCTAATATAATATCTCTTGATAAGACCTGTCCCTTATTTTTCAGTAAAAAGTCCAACAGCTGAAATTCTCTTGGGCTGAGCTGGATTGATTTGTCTCCACTATTCATCATTTGACTCGAACGGTTTAAGGTGATTTGATCGATTTTAACAGTTTCTTCAACAATTGGAGCATAGTTGCGGCGAGACAAAGCTCTCAGCCTGGCCAACAGTTCATCAATTTCAAACGGCTTCACCATATAATCGTCCGCACCAGCATCTAATCCATGCACGCGATCTTGAACAGCATCTTTTGCTGTTAACATTAAAATTGCGCCATTATAGCCTTCCTTTCGAAGCTGTTGGCAAATTTCTACTCCATCTCCGTTTGGCATCATCCAATCCAAAATGAGAATATCATAATGCGCATCAACAGCATAAAAGTAAGCATCACGCCCCTCCGTCACCCATTCGACGTTAAAGCCTGCTTTTTTCTTTAACATATAACTTACTAGCTCTCCTAGTTGCAAATCATCTTCTGCTAATAAAACATTCATATTTTCTCAGCTCCATTCATTTATAAATATACTACTTTATGTCCTTATTTATTTTATTTATGTCAACGGTTAAAAGCATGTTGAGAATGAGAATTTGATTGGTTGTTTACACTTTCTGTTACTTGTACCACGCGGCGACATATTTCAGCTCGTACTCCGCGCTCTTTTAATTTTTCTACGATTTGTTCTAACTTATTGTAAGGCTTTTGCGTTTTCATTTTCATTCCTCACTTTATTTAGAATAATGGATTACGAAAAATTCTCAATGTCATACTTTTTCTTTGTTTCTTCTAACCAAGTTGGATATTCAGACTGAAATTTATTCTCTAACAAGAGTTGTTTAATTTCCTCTTTGCTATTTTCATAGTTCGCATCTTGAGCTGCTTTTTTATCAATTACTTTAATAACGTGATAACCATACTCTGTTTTAACAGGCTCACTAATTTCATTAACATTTAAGTCGAATGCAGCATCACTAAACTCTTGAACCATATCTTCTTTACTAAAGTATCCCAAATCTCCTCCATCTTCCTTAGAGGCTGTATCCGTCGAATATTCTTTTGCTAACTCAGCAAATTTCTCACCATCGCTCAGATTTTTCTTAACTTCATTAGCCGTTTTTTCATCTTTTACAAGAATATGACTTGCTTTTACCTGCTCTGGCTGATCAAATGAGTCTTTGTTTTCATCAAAATATGATTTCATCTCGTCTTCAGAGATGTCAATTGTATCTTCTACCAGCTTTTTAGCTTTTAAGTTTGTTTCTAAATCCTTTTTTACTTCGCTTTCTTTAATACCATTTGCTTCTAAAGCTTGATTAAACGTATCTTCTCCACCATATGATGTAATTAACGCATCAAGCTCTTTGTCGAGTTCTTTTTCACTAATTGTTACACTTTTCTTTTCCGCTTCTTTATTAATGACTTTTTGTTCAATCATTGAATCTAAAACGTCAGTTCCACCTTGAGACATTAACACTTCATATAATTGGTCTTTTGTGATTTTGTCTCCATCAACACTTGCTACTGCATCAACGCGATTGACTTGGTACACGACACCCGCAATGATAGCACCAGCAGCAATGATACCAAGAAAAGAAAAAAGCTTTTTCTTTTTCTTCTTATCCATTTTCTTACCTCTCCTAACTTCCATCCATGACTTACGCTATGTATGTAAGCGCAAGAATTATGAGCTTTTTGAACAGTTTTCTTTCTACGCTTCTAACTATACAAAAACAAAATGAAAAGTTGGTGAAAGCGTAAAAAGAGTTTGCTCTGTTTACGAACCATGTGAGGTAATCTTTGAAGTTGTTTATCTTATATAGAGAAATTTGGAGGACATTATGATTAAAGAAGTTGCTTTTTTCCGTATTAAAAAAGAGCTACTAGCAGAGTTTGAAGAAGCATTTCATCAAGCCGCTCACGTTATCGCATCTGTACCAGGATATATTAATCATTCCATTCATCGATGCATTGAAACAGATACTAAATATATGATTATTGTTGAATGGGAAAATGTTGAAAGTCATATGGTGAATTTTGTCCAATCTTCATTATTCGAAGAATGGGACAAACAAATGGGACGTTTCTTCGAGCCAAACGTTACAATGGACCATTATGTCAATGTTCATCCCTCTAAACATTGACATTCGTATGAAAAAAGCTTATTCTTAGCTTAGCACCCTATCCATCACCATTTCGCTTGTTGCGGGACACTTAACCAGTTCGGAATGGATAGGGTGTTTTTGTCTGTTTCAAATATAAAAAATACATAGAATAATAAAGAGACTGAGACATAAGTAGTTCAGCCCTTACTATACCTGAACGATTGAGAGTTCATAACTTTTAATCATTCAGGTTTTTTGTTGATTGTGAAAACAATGTTGGAAACAGGGTGGAATGGAGCGTAGGACACTCGACTCCTGCGGGAAAAAGAGGGAAAACGGAGATCCCGCAGCGCAGCGAGGAAGCTCAGGTTCCTCCCCGCGGCAAGCGAGTGGCCGTAGCGCAATGGAACGAACGTGTTGAGACAAACTAAAGAGATGGGAACAGCTAGTGTTCGTCTTTTAGAAGCAATCATTTTGTTATGTCCCAAACTCTTTTCTTACTTTGCCTCACTTTGATCTGTATATACGTTTAATCCTTTACGTCGTCTCCAATAATAAACTGCATAACATAGCAGTGGTAATAACCCAAGTTAACCAATATAACCACCCTACAGCAAATCCTGTTCCAATTACACCTCCGAGTGAGACCATAAATAAGTGACGACTTTTCATCGTCCGCTTCAGATCATTTTGTCCTTCATGTTGTGCCATTAACTTCACTTCTTTCCTTCTATCTTTCCCAACATTCTTTTACTCGCTTTTCGTTCTAGTTGTTTGACTACAAGCAAGTATTACTATCAGAATCATTGTTTGATTATAAAATTTTTCTGGTTTTTTACAACATTTCATGAATACAAAATAGAAAGCTAACGTTTTCAAA
This sequence comes from Bacillus sp. VT 712, assembly GCF_001614195.1. NCBI lineage: Bacteria > Bacillati > Bacillota > Bacilli > Caryophanales > Bacillaceae > Bacillus > Bacillus sp. VT 712. The sequence continues at coordinate 165,157 of NZ_LWBK01000010.1, forward strand.
TAAAAAACGCTAGCTTTTCAGCTAACGTTCTTATTTTCATCTGTTGTATACCAAATAAATTTTCCAGTATAACCATAAATAATAGCAATAATAATAGAAACAAAGCTTAACCACATAAACGGTAGATAAGCAAACGTTGATACACCTAGGATCGTTGTTAAGAAAATACCATTATCGGTCCATGGAACCATACCTGAGGTTAACGTTCCACCTACTTCAGAGTTACGCGCTAATACAAGTCGATTGATTTTTAAACGATCATAGCTATCTTGCATAATCTTTGGCGTTAAGATAAGCGATACGTACATAGCGCAACCGAAGATATTTCCTAGTAGACCTGTAAAAATCGTAGCTGTCGTGACGTTCCCGGCATTTATTAAAAGTTGTTCAAATTTAGAGAGAAGTACTTTTAGTACACCTAACTCTTCCAGCAAGCCACCAAAGCCTAATCCAAAAATAATAACAATAATTGAACCAACCATACTCTCAATTCCACCGCGGTTTAGCAATTCTGTTATAAAGGTGATGTCTGACTCGATGGAAAACCCGCTGTAAGCTGTATGAAAAGCAGTTGATACGCTTAAATCTTGAAAAAGGACTCCCCATACTACACCAAGTAAAGAACCCACTGCAATTGATGGTAGTGACGGCTTTTTTAATGCTAATAAAACAATAACAACAACCATTGGAACAAGCATCCACACATTAATTTGGAACACATCGTGTAAAGATGATTTTAAAAACTCTACTCGCTCACTATCAAAGTTGTTACCACCGTACATAAATCCAGCAATGGTAAACAAAATAGATGTAACAATATAAGCTGGAATATCTAAGTAAAGCATTGCTCGCACATGAGCAATTACATCCACTTTTGCCATGGAAGCAGACAAGATTGTACTATCAGATAGTGGAGATAGCTTGTCTCCGAAATATGCTCCAGAAATAACTGCCCCAGCTACGAGCGGTAGAGGCATTCCCATTCCTTCCCCTATCGCCATCATTGCAATACCTGCTGTTCCTACTGTGCCCCATGATGTACCCGTTGCAACAGAAGTGATTGAACAAATAACTAAAGTAGCTAATAAAAAGAACGTAGGGTTAATAAACTCTAAGCCGTAGTAAATTAATGATGGAACAATCCCTCCAGAGATCCATGTTCCAATTAAAGCTCCTACTGCCAATAAAATCAGAATCGCTTCTAACCCGTTTCCAATCCCTTTTGTAATCGCTTTCTGTAAAAAATCATATTTATACCCTAAGCGAATACCTAACGCAATAACAATAAACCATGAAATAAAGAGCGCTAGCTGGATGGGAAGTTCGAAAATGAGTGCGAATGAAACAACAACCGCTAGAAATAAAAGTAACACGATCATAATTTCACCAATTGAAGGTAATCTTGGTGTTTTCAAAATCAAATCCCCCTAAACTTATGACTTGAATACTAGATGGCTGCAGGATGTAAAAGCGCACACATCTTTTGATAAAAATGTATAATTCGAACAAATTTATGTAAATATACTTTCAATTCATTTACCTTTTCACATCTAAAAAGGCCATTTTTATCCCATGTAATATTCACTATTTTCACAAGGCAAATAGTACCACAACCTCACAGGCTCGTTCAAGCCTTTATTTATATCGATTTCTTCACATTTTTTGAAAAGAATAAAAATACGTAACAAGATGTTGTGCATAATGCACAATTGTTTCATCTTTATTTATTGGTAGATAGGCTGTCGTAATCGTATTTTTTTCATAGAATAGTGTCCATCTTGTAAAATCCAGGGTTGATGAAAAAGCTTTCCTCGAAAAACTTTCTGTTTGTGCACCGTAAAGAGACGATCTCTATCCCTTAACCACTCATCAACGGTTCCTTCTTTTGTATAATAAGGAGGAGATATAGGCTTATACGTCAGCAAAATTTCTTTATGTTGAAATCCTTTATGCTTTCTTCTGCATTGAAATTCAGTCAACTCCCCACGTTTGTTAACCATTATGTCGGCATGTAGATAAGGTAAATGATTTCAAACAGTCTTTCTTTAGTATACACTCGCATTATTTTTAAAATTACGAAGGCTTGTCCATTTACTACTTCTAAATTCTATTCCCTTGCATACTACTAATTAATAACGAGTAAAAAGGAGTGACTTAGGTATGATGCTATATGACTTGCACAATAAGCTTTATTATCAAGTGTTCAATTCAGCTCAACCTAAAATGACCGATTCACACCAAGGAAGAAGCTGGGGGTACGTAAAGAAGCTTGTGAACGGCAAACCAATTAAGTTTTGGCTAGACTATACGTGGGGACGCTTTATGTATTTTAGCTATAATGAGAAATGGTATCGAGTTGAATACCTGCAAGCAAATGATAAAAAGCAGGTGTCTGATTTATTTAATGGTGCCTTAATTGACTTAATTTTAGAGGGAGAAGAGCTTAATTTAGTACGCGGAACTTATGAAAATCGACGTCTTTTATTATAACAAAAAAATAAAAACACGGATTAAACCGTGTTTTTACTCATTTTCTGCTGTTGTTGTCCGAGGTGTGATTAAAATTTCTACCCGGCGGTTTTTCTTTTTGCCTTCCTCAGTGTCATTGGAGGCTACCGGCTTAAATTCACCAAAGCCCTTTGCACTGAACATACTTGGGTTTAAGCGATTGTTTTCTAGAATAACCTTCATAAAGTTAATCGCTCTCATAACGCTAAGCTCCCAATTTGATTGAAAGCCGGCGTTGCGTATCGGTACATTATCAGTATGACCACTAATGATAATATTACGAGGAGGGTCCATTACAAGCAAATTTGAAATTTCTTTTGCTAGACGTATATCTTCCGGTCGAACATCAGCTCTTCCAGATGCAAAAAAGACGTTATCCCGAATCGAGATTAGTAACCCTTCATCTGTTAATGAGGTTTGCAACTTGTCTTTAATTCCATTATCTTCCATATATGCATTTACTTTTTGTTGAACAGTTAACAGCTCTTGCTGGTCGGCATCGTGAGCAATTTTCTGCTTTTGCTCTTCCGTTAACGGCTTTTCTCCTTCTTTTTCACTAGGATCCATTCCGCTATCTCTTGCTACATTTTTTTCCGTTGGGTCTTCAGCCGGGAGGTTTTCTTCTTTTGGAGTAGGTGGTGTTTGAAACTCTAACACACCTGTTCCCCCTTCAAACGTTGCATTAAACGCTTTTGATAAGGCTTGAAACTTTTGAGCATCAACAGAACTTATGGCAAACAAAACGATAAATAACGCAAGTAATAGCGTTAATAAATCCGCATACGGTAATAGCCAGCTCTCGTCAACATGAGCGTCCTCTTTTTGTTTCTTTGAACGCTTTTTACTCATTTTCAGCCACTTCGCTTTCCTGCAATAGCTTCTTACGCTCAGCTGTTGGTAAATAAGATGCCAGCTTTTGTTCAATCACTTTTGGTGTTTCACCTTCTAGTAAAGACAGAACGCCTTCGATCATCATATATTTAACCTTTGCTTCTTGCTTAGATTTACGTTTTAATTTGTTAGCAAATGGATGCCAAAAAACGTACCCCGTAAAAATACCTAGTAGTGTTGCAACGAAAGCAGCGCTGATAGCATGCCCTAAACTAGTTGTGTCAGCCATGTTTCCTAAAGCAGCAATTAACCCAATGACTGCTCCAAGTACCCCTAAACTCGGTGCATATGTACCTGCTTGTGAAAAAATAGCTGCGCCAGCCTGATGGCGGTCTTCCATTGCTTCAATCTCTTCAGATAACACGTCTCTAATGTAATCTGCGCTTTGCCCATCAATTGCTAAATTTAATCCATTTTGCAAGAAAGGGTCTTCCACATCAGCTGTTTTTGCTTCTAATGATAATAACCCTTCTTTTCGAACAACTTGTGCCCATTCAGAAAACATAAACACAAGATCTTTTGGTGTAGCCATCTTTGGCTCTTTAAAAAGAACGCCAAATAACTTAGGTACCCTTTTTATTTCACTTGTTGGAAACGCAATGACTACCGCTCCGATTGTTCCTAGAACAATGATTAAAATGGCCGCAGGGTTCATTAAAACAGCTGGGCTAACGCCTTTAAGAAACATTCCTATCATTAGTGCAACCAATGCTAAAATCAAACCAAAAAAAGATGTTTTATCCATTTCTATGTCTCCTATCTTTGTCCGCTCAGTGCATCGTGATTTTAGTGTATCTGCTTTTTATTTCGACATTTAAAACGAATTTTTGAATGTTTTTTTGTTTTTCTTAAAATAAATATCAATGTCAGGATGTTTTCATAAGGACTGATAATGAGCATTTTCCGATACAAATATTTCCATTCGATTAGAAATGATAGGTACCCTATGCCACTTGGAGCTCATTTTTAATTTGCTCAAGTGACGTTCCATTTGTGGTTTCACGATACACAAACTCAATGATACTGCCGATTTTTTGTTTTCTTATGCACTGAATGGCTAGGTTAAAGGCAGCCTTTCTAAGGTACATCGCAAAAACATAGGTGAACTGGACAATGGTCCAAAAACGCTTAATCGCTCGTTCACTCCGGACTTGAT